>JAURNO010000389.1 GCA_030830145.1 Verrucomicrobiota bacterium | reverse complement strand
TTGCACGGCGTGCCGACATCGATATTGAGACCGAGGTTGGGCACACCGTTGGCTTGGCACTGGGGAGAAGGTGGCAAAACTTCGAAGGTGAACTTCATTTCTCCTATTCTTCCGTTGGGTATGGTTCAGCCGACATCACCGACCCAACTTCATCTTTTAGTGAACTCGATATGCCGGCATCTGGCGAAATCGAGCTTTTCCAAATCGGAGCTCGGGCAGGCTATGGTTTGCCAGTGGGCGAATCCGGATGGATTCGTGCTGCAGGAGGTTTTGGTTACGGTAAAAGACGAGATTTCCTTTCAATCCAGCCAATTTCGATTCCTAGTAGGAGCTACGGTAACAGCGATAGTGTTTTCACCTACGATCTTCTTTTCAGCTTGGGTTATGAAATCGAATGGGGCTTGGACGCCTTTTTGGCTTACCGCCTTTTGGGCTCTTCCGGAAACGGTGATTTCGACAAGGTTGCGATGCACCTTTTCGAGGTTGGGTTGGGGGCGAATTTCTAGCTCTTTTGCTTTTCCTCTCTCATTGACTTGACGAATACCCTGCCTGGGGATTCCCTAGCTCACTGTTCATGAGCAAAAAAGGAGAAGAAACCCCGATGATGAAGCAATACCGCGAGGCTCGCGAAAGCCTTGAGGACGATACCTTGTTGCTCTTTCGTCTGGGAGACTTTTACGAAATGTTTGAAAGGGATGCCGAGCGGGGTGCGGCTCTTTTGGGGATCACGCTGACCAAGCGCCACGACATGCCGATGGCGGGGATTCCTTCGCATGCTGCGGAAGGTTATTTGACCAAACTTTTGAATCAGGGGAACAAGGTTGCGATTTGCGACCAACTCGAGCCTCCGACGCCGGGTAAGTTGGTCAAGCGTGGCATTACCCGGATTCTTACCCCCGGAACGGTCTTGGAGGACGGGCAATTGGATGGATCGAGTAACCATTTCCTGCTCTCTTTCGAATTGGATGCAAAGGGAGTGCGGGCATCCTGGTTGGATCTTTCGACCGGCAAGTTCGTACTCGGTCAATGGGAGAGTCCGCATGATTTTCTTTCCCTTTTGAATTCTCTTTCTCCCAAGGAAATTCTCGTTCCCGAAGGTTTGGAAAGTCGCCTAGATGGGCTGGACCTTCCCCTTTCTTTCAAGGATGAGTTGGAGAGGGTGCTGGGGGAAGTCACGCGAACCGAGAGGCCAGGTTTTGATTTTGATCAGCGTTCCGGAGCCAGGGAGGTGATGGAGAGTTTGGGGGTGATGAACCTGGAGGGGTTCGGTCTGGATTCGAATCACCCGGCTCTCGGCCCTGCCGGTGCGGTTCTCGTTTACGCCCAAGACGTATTGCGGGGAAAGCCGGGAAACCTGAGGCGGATCGAAGAGTATCGGGACGGTGAGGCTCTCCTCCTTGACCCTGCGACCCAAAGAAACCTCGAAATCTTTCGAACCACCTCGCAAACCCGCAAGGGATCGCTTCTCGATTCCATGGATCAAACGGTTACTTCGGGGGGGGCTCGATTGCTGGAGAGGTATTTGGCCAGTCCCGAGAGAAACCTTTCTGAAATCCGGAGAAGACAGGGCTGTGTATCGGAATTTTCAAAAGCGATTCCGGCCGTGGAGGAAGTTGGTTTGATTTTGCGAACGGGCAGCGATCTTGAGCGCATTCTCGGCCGCCTGCGCAATCGTTTGGTCCGACCTCGGGAATTAGGAGGACTCCGGGCAACCGTGCGGGGGCTTCCCGGTATCAAGGAGGCATTGATGGGGCTTGGAGAGCGTTACCCGTCCATTCAATCCTTGGCTTCGAGCCTTGACACCTTCGACGAGTTGAGAGGGCTTCTCGATCGCGCTTTGGAGGAGGAATTACCACCTGAGATCAAGGTCGACGTCAAGGGTGAGACTGGAAAAGTCATTAAAATCGGGTTCGACGAGGAATTTGATTCTTTGCGTGAGCTTGCCAGTGGAGGCAAGAAGTGGATCGTGGACTTGGAAGCCCAAGAACGCGAAAAGACCGGCATCTCCAACCTCAAGGTTAAGTACAACGGCGCCTTTGGTTATTTCCTAGAGGTGACCAAGGCCAACCTGAGTCTTGTTCCCGAACACTACGTCCGCAAGCAAACGATGACCAATGCGGAGCGTTTTTATACCGAAGAGCTTAGGCAAAAGGAGAAGGAGATCGTAAACGCCGAAGAACGAACCGTAGCCAAGGAACAGGAACTGTTTCTCCAAGTCGTTGAGAATACGCTCGGCTATGCCGATTCCCTTGCCCGAACGGCTGAAATTTTGGCCGAAATCGACCTTTTTTCCTCTTGGGGTGCGATCATGCGGGATCGTGATTATTGCCTGCCCGATTTTATCGAAGAAGAGAATTTCATTGAAATCGAACAAGGTCGTCATCCTGTTGTCGAGTCCGTGCTCAAGAGTGAAAGCTTGGGATTGGCAGGCACCCATGCCTTTGTTCCGAATGATTGCAACCTCTCTTCCGACACCAATCAAATTTGCCTGATCACAGGGCCCAATATGGCCGGGAAATCGACTTTCATCCGACAAGTCGCCTTGATCACCCTGATGGCTCAAGTAGGCTCGGCCGTGCCGGCCAAGACCTGCAGGATGGGGTTGGTCGACCGGATTTTCTCGCGGGTCGGGGCAGGGGATGAGCTTGCCCGAGGGAATTCGACTTTCATGGTCGAAATG
>JAURNO010000388.1 GCA_030830145.1 Verrucomicrobiota bacterium | reverse complement strand
GGCTTGTAAGTGCCCGCGGCCACACGGATCTCGTCCCCCGCATTGGCCACCGTCAGAGCATTTTGCAGCTCGCTGTAGGCATCGGTCCAGGTCGTTCCATCGTTAAGTCCGGAAGCGCTTGCCTTCACGAAGATGGTTTTGGGCGGGTTGTCGGCAAGGTCGTCCGTCAAACTAACCGTGAAGATTTTCTGCGTACTTCCATTGTTTTCGTCCTTTACCTCTACGCGTATGGCATAGCTCGAGATGTTGCTTTCAAAGTCGAAAGTCGTCGCTGTCTTGAGGGTGCCGTTTTGATCCAAGGTGAAAAGGGAATTGTTTCCGTCGCCGGGTCCACTCACCAACGAGTAGGTCAAGATTGCGTTGGCATCCGGATCGGTGGCGTTGAATTCACCCACTACCGTTCCGATCGGTTGGTTCTCGGCGATGGTCAGGGGGGCAGTGGAGTTGAGGTCAGAAGGAGCGGACTCGGTATTCTTGATCTGCGTGATCTCCATGAGTTGGAGGGGGCGCGAGTAGAGCCGGAAGTCGTCGAGGCCGCCATCGAAACCGTAACCGATTCGCGGTGAGGTCATGGCTGTGAAACTGGGACCGGGTGTTCCGGAATTGTCTGCGTCGTTGTTGGCTGAATCTCCCTCGCCGTAAATCATGCCTAGGGTCGTCGTCTCGACTTGCAGGGTGAGGGTTTTATCGGCTGCTCCAGGGGGAAGATCATTGGTTAGGACGTTGGCATAAAGGCCGGAAGCAGAGTCATAAGAGTTGTAGACTGAATTGCCCGTTCCGTCGTTGTTGCTTGCTCCGGGCGTGATTTTGTAGGTGGTCGGTTGGCCGGGGGCGAAGGTAATTTCAATCAGGTCGTCGTCTCCATTTGCCGCGCTCCCTGAGGTTCTCCATCCGTTGGCTGAGAAGGCGAAGCTCGGATCGTCGTAGTTCTGAGTGTGATCCGGGCCGGTAAAAGCATTGCCGGCGCTGAAGAGGCAAAGGTTGCCCATCCACGCCCGGTAGATGTCTCCCGCTGTCCCGGAGTTGACTCGAAAACGAACGGTTCCGCCGGAGGAGGCGACGAACGCGGACTGCGAGCGGACCGCATGACTTGATGCCATGCCGCCCGAGAGATCCAACGATCCCAACGGAAGGGCCTGTTTGGCGTAAAGAGCGGGCTCGAAGCCTCCGAGCAGCGTGGCGCTGTCGGCGAGGACACCATTGAGGTAGATGCGGGCCAAGTGCGTACCGGGTTGGTAGGTGGCGGCGAGGTGGTACCAGGTGTTCGAGGGCGCATTGGCGTAGGCCCGCAGGGTGGGGTGCCCCGTTCCCCAGGAGATCGATCCGTTGGCCTCGAGGTGAAGGAAGAGGCCGCTTAGGCTCTCGTCGCCGAGCGAGAAGATTTCCCCGCCGGTGGAGTCGGAGCGGACCCAACCCATAACGGTGAAGCCGTGGTCACCCGCGGGCAGTTCGGGTAAAAAGATGGTTTGGTTGTGGTCGGAAAAACCGAGGGCTTTGCCGTGGCGACCATAGCGGTCGGGGCGCAGGAGAGTGTTGCGGGCCGTCCCGTTTCGTTCGTTGCCGGACAGGTCGGTCGGGACCTCCACCGTTTTGTCGAGTGCATCCACCGTCGAACCAAACGGGTGATTGGCATCGAGAGTCAGGCCGTACTTGAAAGCCAGGTGGCTTTCGATTTTTTGTCTTTGCTCGTCCGTGAGCATGCCATGATACATGAGGAACTCGGCAATCTGTCCCATGGAGTTTTCACTGTTGTTGTTGTAAGCCCCGAACTCGAGTCGTTGCGGCATGTGCCAATCATTGTTGGAAGCGGTGTTTGCGGAGACTCGGGGCGAGCCCAAATCATAGGTCCAGGATTGCGGGTCGGCGTTGATTGAATTTCCTTGGTGCACGACGCTGAACAAATGCCAGTTGTTGTCGTGAGCATCACCTTGATCCACCCAGCCGTCGAAATAGTGTCGGTTGACCTTGTTCCCCTGGAAACCCATGGTCCAGCCTCCTCCATTGGAAGAAATGAGTCGCTCGCTGTCACCACCTGGCCCCGCCGTGTAACGGGCCACCGCGATGGCGGTCCAACCTTCGTCTCTCCATTTTGCAACCTGATCGCTCGCTCGAAAGTTGTATGTGGTCCACATGCGATCTTGCGACTCATTGAAATCGACCACCGGTTTGTTGTTCAAGGTGGGTTCGGAGGCAATCCAACGAGGTGCCGAGGGAACGTTGTTCATGTGGCGGCCATTTCCGGAAAGGTCCTGCCACACCGTAACGTTTGCAAAGTTGCTCAGTCCCTGGATAGCGGAAGCATCGAAGTGAATGCCCAATTCCTTGCCCGGGAAGGTGTCGGGTTCAATCTTCCCGGGATGAACAACGGTCGTTCCTCCCAAGGGATAGCGGGCCAAGAGGCCGAAATCAAGGCTTGGGAAACTTAAGTTGGAATCGGGGTTGGTGGTGGCGTTGGCCTCCAAGGCATCGGAGAATCCATCCCCGTCCCGGTCGCCCGGCAAGCTCCGGGGTAGGGTGGACAGGTCGAATAGGTAGGCGGCATTCGGACCGTAAGCACTCGCGGCGAGAATGCTACCTGACAGGGAAACCCTCATTCCGAAATATTTGTTTGCAGCTGCATCTGGAGCAGTGAGTTTTGTAAGAAGAGTGGCACTGTCGTTATTTTCCAAGTGATAAACGTAGACGGCACCTGCTTGGATGAAGCCTTTGGCGGATCCATAACCAGCTCCTACCGATAAAGTTTTTCCGTCAAGAGATACGCAAAACCCAAAGTTATCAAAGTTGGGGTTATTAGGTGGATTTATTTGAGTAAGCAAAGTAGCACTGCCATTAGACTCCACGTTATACACATAAGCGGCTCCCACATAGTTTTTCCCAGGAACACTTACTCCATAGGCTCCGACAGCAAGAATATTACCCGACAGGGAAACGGATTTTCCAAAACTATCGTTAGCGGCGCCATTGGGTGCGGTTACTTTAGATAAGAAAGTTGCCGAGCCATT
>JAURNO010000387.1 GCA_030830145.1 Verrucomicrobiota bacterium | reverse complement strand
GGTGGCGGAGGAGGAGGAGGCAACCAAGCTCCTTTCGGACTTGGCTCAGTTTCTCCGCTCACGATTGCAGAAAATCAACCCGTTCAGTCCTTGGTCGGTATATTGACGGCAAGCGACCCCGATTCCGGTTCGATCTTGACCTTCACTTTCGCAAGCGGAAATGGAGCGGAGTCAAATCAACTTTTTACCCTCGAATCAAACGGTACTCTTAGAACGATGACGGTGCTCGATTACGAACAGGAAAACACGGATGGGAATTCGAGTTTGAGCATTCGCGTACGGGTTACCGACCAAGCGGGGGCTTGGATGGAGAAAGTTTTTTCCGTTACGGTAACCGACGTAGCAGAGCCAATCCCGAACTCTCCGCCTGTTATATCGACCGCAATGACATCCTTTGCGGTCACTGAGAACGCACGGTCTGGAACGTTTGTCGGTCAATTGAACGCGACGGACGCGGATGCCAATGATTCCCTTTATTTTTCATTGGTGAAAGCTGGGGCAAACTCCCCTATCGCCCTTGATATAAACGGTTCGATACGCACTACTCGCACTCTCGATTTCGAACACCAGTCCATCCATCACTTCTTCTTCCGCACCACCGATAATCATGGAGCTTTTGCGGAGGGCAACCTGACTGTTCGAGTAATAGACGTCTTTCAACCAATTGCGGAAACAATGGAAGCCACTGCCATTACGAGCATATCCGCCGATCTTCAAGGCTCGGTCATAGACAACGGAGGAGCTCCTGTGATCAACCGAGGTTTCTTGATTTCGGCAAATCCTCAACTAGCCGTTGATATCAACGCAACGACTACGCTTTTTGCGATCGGCCAAACGACGAACTTCTCAACCGCAGCTACGAACCTCCAATCAGGACAGAAATATTTTTACCGGGCTTTTGCCACCAATGCAGAAGGAACATCCTACGGTTCAGTAGAATCTTTCTCGACCGACTCCCAAACACCAAAACCCGATTGGATCGAGGCAACACCTGGGCGGACGACGGATTGGTGGTCAAGTCCTTGGTTTGGAAATTTCTTCTTGTTACCCAACGGTTGGGCCATGCACCAAGAGCTCGGTTGGGTATTTCCGGTCCAAAGTCCAACTCAAGGTTTGTGGCTTTGGAAGAAAGGAATGGGTTGGCTGTGGACGGCAGATGGCATCTATCCGTTTATGTACAAGGCCTCCACGGGTAACTGGCTCTACTTTTACGGACAACACAGGGGCACAAGACTCTTTTACGATTATGGAAGTAAGAAATGGACAACTTTAAAAGAAAATTGATATGTTATTACGGATCAAAGAACGGAGAAAAGAAAATGAATAAAATTACGACACACCTTTTGGGAGGAATGTTGGTACTTGCCCTCACTCTTGGCTTACCCGATGCTAGAGGACAGGACGAAGAAGCGTTGAGTCGCGGAGCGGTCATTTTGGCCGAGAAGATCGAACCGGTTTTGTTCTTCGGGGTCGACAATCAACCCTTGGGTAAGAACTCCACGACCCCCGGAGCTCTCTTGCCTGATGGAACCGCTGTTCAAACGGGAGCAGGTGGAAACGTGCTGCTACTGCTCAGTAACGGGACGGTAGTCACGGTGAGTGAAAACACGAGAATGAAAATCTCCTCTTTTGTACAGGAACCTTTCGACGACAAGGGACTTTCCGTGGGAGATTTGGATGAGGAACCGAGTTCTTCCAGCGTGTTGGTGGACTTGGAGATCGGCGACCTCGTGGTTAAGACCAAGAAATTGAACAAGAAGTCGAACTTCGAGATTAACAGTCCAGTCGGTACGGCTGGAATCAGAGGTACGCAATTCGGCATGGGTTATTCCCCTAGGAGAGGTATGTCATTGGACGTAACCGAATCCACCGTGTCTTTCAAGCCTCGTGGAGGCGGGCGTCCCCGCATGGTCCGAGCCGGTCGGGGACTGACCGCACCCACCAGAGGACAACCTGTGGAAAGAGCGGTAACGCCCGTAACCCGCGGACGGATCAACCGAACCAACGACCGGGCGACCACCTCAACTAGTGATTACTCTCTTGGTTACGTAACCAAGGCGATGGAAAAGGCTACTCGAGAGAGGCCTCCCCGCAAGGAAGAGGACAGAAGAAGGCGCCGACAAGAGGATGATCAAATCCCTGATGAGCCTGGACCTGCAGAACCTGCACCGGAGGAACCGGAAGAGCCGACTCCTCCCGGAAACGAAGATGCGCAACCCGGTGGAGGACCGGCCAATGAAGGGGGGCGTCCGAATCGCGAACCTCAAGGCAATAACGCCGGACCCAAGCAAGAAAACCCAAACCGGGAAACGGGTCGTAACGGTTCTCAGGCTGGAGGCGGACGGAAGTCAGTGAATTTACCTCCCGTCGCGACCAACCTCCCCATAAAAAACGAAAGGCCTCGGGCCAGCGAAATCTTGGAAAACACACCTGATATCAAGCAGGCACGAAAAACAGGAAAGGTAAGCAAGGCGACCAAGCAATTGGCCAAGCTCGCCCTTGACGATAAGCAAACCATCAAGTTTCACGAATTTTCCGAACAAACTCAGAGTAAACTTATCAACGAATCTCCCGAGGCGACGAAGCAAATGCTTGCCGTCGAAGGTTTCGGAGCCAAACAGGCCGAGGCCTTCGTTACTTACTCGCCCAAGACCCGCAGACAAATCTCCGGGCTTTCCGGTGAGGCTGCGGTCAGCCTTCTTAATCAAGGTCTGGATGAAAACCTGTTGGCTGTTACCTTGACGGAGGAGAACCTCAAGGCTTCGGATCCCTCCAAGGTCCCGGCGGCAACCGTAAAGCCAGCCAGTTCCGATCAAGGAACCCTTGCGCTTGGCGAAAAGCTCATGAACTCCGGTAATTCCTATGTCATGGACGAACTCAAGAGCCAATCAAACGGCATCCTGACCCCAGAGTCGATCCAAGTGGCCGAAACGGCCGACTTGCTGTTAGCCGACTACCAGCTTTCGGGCGCTGCCTCAGGAGGCTTAACCCTCTTGGATTCGGCGAAGGTTCTCACGAATCCATTCTATCGGGAAATTTCTTCCCTTTATCAGGAGTTGGAAACCGATCAATTGGTCGCGGGAGCAGCTGGATTCGCAAGTGGTCGAAACCTGATCGTTTCCGCCAATGCCCAGGCTCTAACGCCCTACGCGTCCAACGGGAAAAATCGAACCCTCGTACTCAGTGCGTCCGAGAAGCTGAGTTTCGAAGGTGACCTAACTTGGAGCGATAAGCCCGAGCATGCCGCCAGGTTGGTTGTCATGAGCTCGGGGGAAATGACTTTCGCCAAGGGCATGACCCTGAAGTCGGCCACGAGTGATTTGGTAATAGCCTCCCAGAAAAACATCGTCATG
Source organism: Verrucomicrobiota bacterium (assembly GCA_030830145.1). Taxonomy (GTDB): domain Bacteria; phylum Verrucomicrobiota; class Verrucomicrobiia; order Opitutales; family Seribacteraceae; genus Seribacter. Next base: position 2,038 of record JAURNO010000387.1, on the reverse strand, counting down.
GATGGAGTTTCCATGGACGTTTCCCAGGAAGCAGCCATACGCGGCATGCGCGACGTTTCTCTGACCAATGTTGGGATCGGAGCCAATTCCATGGCTACGATCAAGGCCTCCCGCAACTTGAATGTCGACGGATTGACCTTCAGTCGGGCTGTATCCAGCATACTCATGGAAGCCACCACCATCAGGTTGAGCAATGTCAACTTCCCGCTCAACTCGGCGGTGCGATTGAACAGTCTCAAAGGGCCGCTCGACGGGAAGTATCCCAACTTCGGAAGCGCCGTATCGGCAGCTCAACAAGTCGGACGGGTCAACTTCATCAAGAATGTTTCATCCGGTGGAAACGCCCTCAATACCCGACAAGCCTTCGACCAATACGGAAAGAACATTACCATAGGAAAAATCGCTAACCCCTGAACCGACAGAGGCTTTGGCTTGTCCTAAAGGGAAAAGCGAAAAAAAGTTTCTTGTAATGCTGCCTTTTTCCCTGCCCTGCCCTTTGTTGCTTTTGGCAATTTTCTTCAGCTGTGCTCAAACCTCTGCGCAATCCGGCGGTTGGGATAAGGTAATGTCTGAAGCCGGGGTCGAGGTTTTCGAAAAAAAAATCAACGGTAAGTTGGCTTTCCGTGGAATTGGAGAGATAACGGGTAAACCCGGCAAGCTCGTTGGAATCATAGAGAACAACCGTCGCTGGAAACACTGGATCGAAAACTTCCGATCCGGTAAAATGCTCGAGAAAAAATCCGACTTTCATAAGGTGTTCTACCAATCCTTCCATTCTCCTTTTCCAGTCAGCGACCGGGACTTGGTTTACGAATCGAAAATCGTCGGAGACAAACGTTCGGGAATCATTGGGGTCGAAATGCGATCGACGAGCCATCCTAACGCACCAAGATCGGTCGGCGTTCGAGTCAACTTGATCTACAGCGTCTATAAGATCGAGCCGAAAGCTTCCAACAAGATGAAGGTGACTTTCGAGACGATGTCCGACCCCGGTGGAGCGATCCCGGGGTTTATGGCAAACTGGGCGACAAGGTCCTATCCGGTAACGCTTTTCGAAGGTTTGAGAGCTGAAATGAAAAGAACGGACCAAAAGGAAGCCCCCCTCCCAAGGTAGCAGAAGGGGGGCCGGAGAAGATTGAGACTTGGCTGAAGGCAGGACCTAACCGTTTTCCAGGTTGGTTCTCTTTTTCATTTCAAGTGTATGACGCAGACCAAGTTTCATGAGCCTTCAATGATTCTTGCTCAATTGCCCCACGAAGGAGGAATTCGCAAGTTGAAGAGCAGGAATGGCAACCTCCATTTCACTCGACAAGAAGGGATTGGAATTTTTGCCAAAAGAAAGATTTGCCGATGAAGGAACGATTGGAAAAGAAGTGGATAGATCATGGTTAAGGTTCTCCGTTCTTGGTTGGTTTTTAGGAATCACGAATCCGTCTAAGGAATGAACGACTGAGGGTGAATTCCCACGCCCGATGACCCCCTTGGTTTCAGTACGTCGAAAAGTACGACTCCTCAAAGAGTTCGAGTCACCAGTGGATGAGGCCTTTCCGTCCGTGAGCACGGATTCAGCCACCGCATTTATTTCCCATCTCATGCAAAACAGCATAGCTTTTGTTCCTTTCGTTCAGTTTTATCGCAGTTGAGAACCCTCCCGCAGGGTTCGTTAAAAGTAGGACTAGCAAACTTTGCCAGGCGTTCGAAAGTCATGTAAACGTTGCAAAAAAGACATGCAAAGCGGTGGTCAGCCGTTGCTTTTCTACCGAAAGATCGCGTACCATCTCTCAAACCCACAAAATCAACAGACTCCATGAATTCCTATCTTGCAAATTTTCTTTTGTTTTTTTTAGCACTCGGAGCCCTTGGGGCAAAGAAATCGCCAAACGTCGTGATCATGTTCATGGACGACATGGGTTATGCGGACATCGGACCATTCGGGGCAAAGGACTACCCTACGCCAAACCTCGACCAAATGGCCGAGGAGGGCAGGAAGTTCACTGACTTTTACGTCACGCAGGCAGTTTGCTCGGCCTCACGGGCC
>JAURNO010000386.1 GCA_030830145.1 Verrucomicrobiota bacterium | reverse complement strand
GGAGCGGAGCAAGCGGCTTGGCATCTCTTTTTCAGCTTAGGCAATGGGGAGTGAAGAACCCGATAAGCCTCGAAGCATGGGATTATTCTGGTAAAAGCCTGGCAACCATGAAAAATCTCCATCGATCGTGTATGGAACTTTGGCCCGATAGCAAAGTTTTTACCACAAGGAAAGATTTAACCAACGAGCTACCTCCTCCCAATAAGCGCAAGTTCGATTTGGTTCTACTCGGTTTTTCCCTTAACGAGATTCTTCAGGAATCGGAAAGTGGCAGCAGAATCAAATGGATGAAACAAGTCCTTCATCATCTCAAACCAGGAGGATTCGTCGTCATTATGGATCCAGCGAGTGTCGACAGCTGTACCAAACTGCAGGAAGATTCTTTTATTTTGAAGCAAGAAGATACCCGGATCAACTTGCATGCTCCTTATTTCAATGGCTTGCCCTGTCCATTTTTCATCAAAAAGTCTAAATACTACAGTCACGAGGTGCGGAGAATAACCCCCACCCAAACTGTTGAAAGAATCAATTCTCCTCTCCATTTGGAAACTCGGGAAGTCAAATTCGGGTTTACCATGTTGAGCAAGGCCGATGTCGTTACCCTTCCACGAGGTGCTGAACACTGCCGGTTGGTTTCTCCGGTCAGGAAAAGAAAAGGAACAATTTCATTTATCGGAATCGGTTCGGACGGGGAGGAATATCGTTACGAATTACAAAGAAGAGATATCAAAAAAGAAGAAACCAAAGGTGTGCTTCTTTTACAAAGAGGTGATGTTTTGCAAATCAATGGGGGTATAGCCGGGAAAGAGGAAAGACAGATACGCCTGCCCTCTCCTCAGTCCATCAACCTGCTTTTCACCCCTAGAATCGAAGTTGGTTAAAAACCAATCGAATCTCTTCTTCCCTGTTTGCTGATCAATTCCCTGCCGAACCACACGCCTGCTCCGGATTCGATTTCCGTGAGAGTCATCAGGAAGTAAAAATCTTTTTGCGTAACCTTGTCGACCCTTGAAGTTTCCTCAATGATCTTTCCAGAAAGAGAAAAATAAGGACGGGGATGTAATACTGAGAATGGATCGCCTCTTCCAAGTTTTGCCCTGACGTCTTTGGCATACTGATCGGTTGTTTTACTTCCTTGCGTGGTAGAGATTCTCACTCGATTGCTTGCGAGCAAATCCCTTTTCATCCCTTGAAGAAGAAGATCCGTATCAAAATAAGTCTGCGTATCGTTCCTAACTTCCCCGACGTGAAGGATCGCAGGTTGATCGGGAGCCTTCGACAAGGCACCTGTTGTAAACAAGTCTTGGAGCAATTTGTTTGCCGCGCGCGTGAAGTCTTGGGAGTTGATCTTACCAATATTGACCAAACCTTTCTCACTGCTGTCTTCGATATAACGGGCATCGGCATTTCGGCCAATCGGTCTGCGATCACTGCAGGAAAAGAAAAAGCACGCGCTAAGAATACAAGAAATGCGAAAAAAATGAGATTTCATACTTGGTACGGAGGATTATGGAGATTACTTGGCGTTTTGAAGTTTGAGCCAAAAGTTTTGAGCTTTGGGGGTACTTGCCACGGATTGGACTGCAACGTTTTCAGCACCCCGTACATAGAGGGGCATCCAAACTGCAGAAGAGTCGTTGATGACGATTCCTGCGTCGTCCATCCATTCGATTTTGTAGTTCAGGTTGAGAGGTTTTTTAGTGAGATTCGCCAAGTTCACTTGAACCCGAAGAAGATCCTCGTTCGCCTTGGATTGGTTAATGCTGACTACCTGCAGGTTTCTCGATAATGAACTGCTCATATAAACCCGCTTCAGTTCAGGAAGGGCACTGGTGTCTCCCGGATTCTTCTTTGTTGTTTGATGAACCGGATTGGTGTTACAACCAAAGGAAAATAATCCAGCTAGAAAGCAAAGGAAGAGCGAACGGAAGTGGGTGGAGTTGGATTGGGTCATTTTTGATTAAGGATCGAGGGAAAGAACGCCGACGACTTTGACGGGAGCATGTGCTGAAACGCTTCTTACCCATACCAAATTCGTAGAGGCAGCGGGATTTAATGCAACCTCTTTACTAAAAGTTGCGCCAACACTCGACATAGTCAATTTTTTATCCTTTGGAGTCTTGATCTTACAAAATTGGATTTGCTTGGGCAAAGTCGTCCAAGCTCGAAGATCGGCCTTTGTGGTAGCATGGGCAAGAAGACCGATTCCCAAACCCACAATGGCCCGGGTCGTATCATTTTCGGACCGTACCGAATCGGTGGCAAGGTATTGCATTCCTCCTTTGACCAAGGCCCCTGAAATTGCTCTTGAAAGCTCGATGGGATAGTCTTTGTCGAATTCCTTGGCGACAATGGCATCCATGTCGGCAAGAACTTTAGTCTGAACGGGTTGGTCCAAAGTGGTTGCGTTTATCCTCAACCCCGACAGGAACTGGTCGTTTGTCTTGAGGCTTGGAAGAGCGATTCCAAGGTAAGGAATACGGGACTGGTTCGCAAAAAAAACGATCGGTAGATCAAATCGTTTTTCAACACGAACAGGAGCGCGTCCGGTTTCGAAAAAAACATAGGTGACCGACTCGGGTTTGGGAGTACCTTTCTTCGCCCCTAAAAAGTCTTCTTGTATCCATTGGTTTTCGGGAAAAAGAGAGGCCAACTGGCGTAACGAAAATGCAGCCTTGTCAAAGTCTTCTCTTTGCGTCCCAGTTCTGAGGAAGTAAAGGGACTCCAAGTAAATCGCGGCCGGGTTTACGTATTCAGGCAAATTTGAAGGTACCATAGCCCTAATCCTTAGCCTTTCGCTCTTCAAGGAACTCTCCTCTTGGGCATTGATTCCTTGCTCAAGATTCACACCCTTCTTCTTCATTTCAGATTGGGCTGACTGTAGTTCTTTTTTCCAAATCTCTCTGGAGTCCTCTATCGCCTGTCTGGATTTGAAAATTTCTGCACGGGCCCGCCCTGAATCATTGAGTTGGAGATAGTTGAGAGCCTGATAAACTCTCATCATCACCCTTTCGTAAACCCTTGATTTGTAGGGTTTCCATTCGGCAGATCCAAGAACTGAAGTAAAGGCTTCGGAAACGCGGGTCTCTGTTTTCAAATGAACTCCAAACCACCGATCGTATTCTGCTGAAGCTTCTTCCAATGCCTCTACGCTCCCGCTCAGGTCGCCAGCGAGGCGTTTAACCGAGCCTTCTTCCAGTTTATAAAGCAGTCGGTCTCTCTTGGGGCCATTTTGAGACAATTGTTCCGCTTCGCCAGCAGCACTTTGGTAATCCCCTATTTTCCAGGAGAATTGAAAGTTTTCGGATCGGTCGTAATGCGAACTTACGCAACCATGACAGAACAAACCAACGACAGAAAAAGGCTGCCTCTTTGAACCAGTACGAATTTGAATGTGCCGAAAAGCTTCAAGCGAGGAGATTCTTGGTAAAAGCACCCTAAGGTTGATCGGGTTTCAGCACTTTGATCTCGAAATCCTTGCTGTTTTTGGCATCACCCACAACTGCCTTGTAACGCTTGCGGGTTCGAAGAGCTTGGATCATTGCCTGCTGTCTCAACTTCTTGTGGTAAACGGGAGGGTCGTCAAAAGCGGTCATCAGCCTGGAAGTAACCATCAAAGTGCTTAATTCTACGCTCATTTTCCTACTGAAACCTTCGGGCAAAGCAAAAACCAACTCACCTGGGGAAAGGACAGTCGAACCAATATCATCTTGCTCAAGTTGGCATTCCCCCAAAAGAGAAATGACCTTGAGACCTCCATTCGTCGTTATGCCAATCATAAGAGCGAATTGTTTTTCGCAACTGACCTTTATTGTAGACAAAGGACTTTTTATGGTTGTGTTATTGCCATTTGCACTGGACGAAATCACAAAGGATCCAGAGTGAAGATCGAAAATATTGAGATCGGGAATGGCCAAACTTGCCGCATCAACGCTTCGAAGAGAAAGTGTCCTCTCTTCTCCCAAAAAAAGCTCAACTCCTGCTTCAGGAAGAATAGTCAATCGTCTCCCAGTCCCGATAAATTCTCCAACTTCTTTAACCTCCTTCGGTTGCCAAATCTCTCTTGCCAGAACCGTACCAAAATGTTGACTCACAATTATATCATCGGGCTCGTCACTAAGAGGGAGAAGTTCGTCTTTTTGAATGATCTTCAAACCCGATCTATTTTGATAACGGGCAATGAGTGATCTGCCTTTGGTGATTCTAATCTCCTTACGGACAAGCTCATTTAGAGGATGGCTAGGGGAAGCCTGTTTCAAATACCCCATTGCTTTGTTGAAATACCCCAAGGCCTTTGCGAAGTCTCCCTTGTCTGCCTCGGCACGCCCAAGTTGAATAAGCTGTTCTACTTGGGGACTCGTGACTTGGCCTACGACAACTGAAAGAAAACCTACGAAAAAGAATATAAGAATCGCACGCGAGGTACGAAATAAACCACTGCTCAGTAAGGCGGAAAACGCCACCTTTACCAACTAGAAAGAATGGTTGACCGCCAAAGAAAAACCACTGGTGAAGTCCCTAAATTCAATGACGTCCGCCCTGTTTCCGTCTTTTGCAGTGTAGTTGGCGGCACCAGTCAAGTTCAACCAGTCATTGATTGGATAAGAGGAACTCAAACCAACGACGTAGGTCACATCGGCCTTACCACTATTCCCACCTTTCTTGTAGTGCATTTTGGACACCGAAAACGAAGGGGTCAGGGTGAGTTTATCGGTGACTGGCTTGATGTAGGAAAGATTGAACGAAAAGGAAGCTCCCGTTTGTAGATCAGCAGGTGTGTCGGTTAAACCTGAATCGACGAGTGCTTGGGTGGTCGTCTTGAGAGTCTCGGATAATGTGTCGCCGTTGGAGATGGCAT
>JAURNO010000027.1 GCA_030830145.1 Verrucomicrobiota bacterium | reverse complement strand
GTTGTTTGGGATATCGAGTTGACCAAAAGAGTTTTTGCCAATCCGGGAACTCCCATAAGCAGAGCGTGTCCTTGGGATAACATACAAAGAAACATCCTTTCGATCGCCTCCTCTTGCCCTATGATTATCTTTCCCAGTTCTGCCTTGATTCCTGCATAAGACTCCCGGAGTTCGTCGATCGCCTCTACATCGTTTTTCGAGAGGGCGGTTTCTTGGGAAGTCTTGTTCGTTGAAGTGGATTTTGTTGGCATGTTGATTGAGCTAAGTTGGTGCAGGAGTGAAGCGTATTTTACAGATGGGGGAGAGAATGCTTTTCACTCCAAATAAGTTTTCGTTTTCTTTTTGGGTTTGGATTCGAAAAAAACAAAATTTTTTTAATGGTGCGGGAAAAATCATCAAATCTGTTAAGAAATTATGATAATGCTCCTTTCTTGGTCAAGGAAGGACAAGATTTCTACTGAGTTGACGATTGTATTCGAAAAGGTGTTGTCAAATGAGGCAGGATTGAAGTGAGTAAATATAAAGTGTATTTTTTTGTTTTATTTATCTTCCGAAAACCAATCTAAGCTCCTAATATAAGCAAATTTATAGATGACGATGGTTCAGAGAAAATACAAGATAATTAAGGACTCTTCCTTAAAAGGGATCACCAAGGAAGTGAATGACCAAATCCAGCGTGAATACAAGGACAAGGAGGGTTTTCTCTATCAATCGTCTGGGCGTTGGCAATGCTTGGGCGCTCCTTTTTTTGAAGATGGACAATGGCATCAGGCTTTGGTCTTTCTTCAAGAAGAGGACGAGTAGGTGCACGATCCTGCTTTTGGGTAACTTGAATTACATTAATTCACGGTAAAAGTAGTAAAAGCAGTGATTGAAATTTCTTAAGCTTTACTAGGCTATGCAAGTTGGAATATGAGTTTCGAAGGACCTGTGTTCCTTAAAACACAAATTAATTAAGCCGTCGGTTTGGGCAAGACCGACGGCTTTTTTGTGCCGAAGGTTCATGTCGGTAACCGGATGAGTAAATCACTGGCACCCTATTTGTGAAATACTTCAAACCCATCCGGCGATAACAAATTCAGAGGCTCGGCTCCTGTGATCGCCAGAACCCACTATGCTGAGTTAAATTCTCAAATGGTCATGCAGTTGTAGCCGCCGTCCACAACCATTTCCGTACCGGTAATGAAGGACCCTGCATTGCCGGACGCCAGTAAAAGGGTTGCTCCGATCAACTCCTCCTTGTCGCCGAAGCGGTCCATGGGAGTATGGTTCATTATCGATTCCACGCGATCGGGCGTCAATACCTTGCGATTTTGCTCGGCCGGAAAAAAACCGGGAACAAGAACATTCACCCTAATGTTATGGGGTGCCCATTCTCTAGCCAGGTTCTTACTTAGATTATGAACCGCCCCCTTGCTGGCGGAATAGGAAAAAACTCGGGAGAGGGGATTAAGTCCAGAGATGGAACCGAGGTTGATTATGCTACCTCCCTGACCCTGCTCGAGCATGACCTGTCCGAATGTCTGGCAACTTAGCAGGACGGACTTGAGATTGACGCTCAGAATCCGATCGAATTCTTCTTCGGTAATTTCAAGAAATGGGGTAGGGGAGTTGATGCCCGCTCCATTCACGAGGACATCTATGTTTGGGGTTTTTTCGAGAATCCGATCTCGTAATTGATCCAGTTCCTGCTTTTGGCTTACGTCGCAGGGGATGAATTCCCCTTGCCCATTGATACTCCTCATTTTCTCAAGCCTGCTTTCGGCCTTTTCCTTGTTTCGACCAACAAGGTAAACGTAAGCCCCGGCACCGGCCAAGCCTTCCGCCATGGCTCCACAAAGTTCGCCGGTTCCACCAATTACGACGGCGCTTTTTCCACGCAATCCGAATAAATTTTCCAAATAATTCATTTTAAGTCAGGTATTGAGTTTAACGGTCTACGCGGGCGCCTCCGCCTCCGACAAGCTTTTCGACCTCTGCCAAGATGGCCATTGAGGTGTCTCCCGGGGTGGTCATGGCAAGGGCTCCGTGAGCAGCGCCATACTCCACGGCTTGTGCCGGGTCATTGGTCGTCAGAAGTCCGTAGATCAATCCGGATGCAAAACTGTCCCCCCCGCCGACCCGATCGAGGATTTCAAGGTTTTCGCGATGGGTTGCTTGATGAAATTGCCCGTCTGCCCAGCAAATCGCCCCCCAGTCGTTGATACTTGCTGTTTTAACCGAACGAAGAGTCGTGGCGGTTACCTTGAAATTAGGAAACTCGCTTGTCGCCTTTTCGATCATTGCCTTGAAGGAATCAATTTCGATGTTACTGATATTTTCGTCGAGACCTTCGACTTCAAAGCCGAGGCATGCGGTGAAGTCCTCCTCGTTGCCAATCATTACGTCGACATGCTTGGCAATTTCCCTGTTTACTTCCTGAGCTTTCTCAATACCTCCGATGGATTTCCAAAGAGATGGCCGGTAGTTTAAATCATAAGAGACGACAACACCGTGTGATTTCGCAGCTTCAACGGCTTCGGTTACGGCTTCGGCTGCCGATTCGGAGAGGGCGGCGAAAATCCCTCCGGTATGGAGCCATCGGGCCCCTTGTCTTCCGAAAATTTCATCCCAATCAAAATCGCCCGGCTTGATTTGGGACGCCGCTGAATTACCTCGATCGGACGTCCCGACTGCTCCACGCAATCCATATCCGCGTTCGGTAAAATTCAACCCGTTTCGGACCGTCCTGCCGATTCCGTCAAAATCCTCCCAACGTATGAGGTCGGTCGAGACTCCGCCTTGCAGGATTAAATCCTCAAGGAGGCGCCCCACTTCGTTTTCAACGAAAGAGGTGGCCACTGCGGTGTTTAAACCAAAGCATCGTCGAAGCCCACGGGCGACGTTGTACTCGCCTCCGCCTTCCCAGGCATTCAATGAACGGGTAGTTCTTACTCGCCCCTCGCCTGGATCGAGTCTGAGCATAATTTCTCCAAAGGAGACAAGATCCCATTTGCAATCGGAGGCAGGTCGAAGATCAAGAGTATTCATATGTCGAGTGGTGGATCAGGTTGCGACGGAAAATTGTTCGACGTCAAATGCCACAGCGTTTTCATGGGCCAAATGAGCGAATTCTTCCAATTCTTTTTTACTGAAGAGCAAGCCCTGGTTCTTCTCGGTTTTTTGGGCAAACTTAGCTTCCAGTTCGCCAGGGAGCAGACAGTTCTCATTTCCTTCCTTGAGTATGTCTTCCAATACGGCCTTCAAGTTTGATCCTTGGTTGCGGTTGCCGGCAAAATTTCCAGCGTCGAAGGCTTCGGGGTGAATGACCTGAAAGAAAAAGGTGCATGAAAATTTTTCTTCCGGGATGTTTTTTGGAATTCCGCGTACGGTAGGCAGAGATCCCCCGATCATCCCACCCATGATCTCGTTGAGCAGCCCTAGTCCGTATCCTTTGTGGGCCCCGAAAGGCAGGAGTGATACGG
>JAURNO010000385.1 GCA_030830145.1 Verrucomicrobiota bacterium | reverse complement strand
TTTTTCTACCTGTAGGTTTCGTATTTTTTCTTTGTTCATAATTGTAAAAAAGGTTTTTAAGACGCTTGCGGTTGGCTTAGTCCCATCAGGCCGGGGAGTTGGCCGCAGAAGCTGGAAATTTCGAACCAGAATTCCATTTGGAAGGTTTTCATGGAGGCGTTGTGTTTTTGGAAGTGTTCTTCCTGATCGAAGTCGGGGTGGCTGATTCCGTTGGGACCTTCGAACTCTTCCTTGAGGGCGAGCCAGTCTTTGTCTTCGTGGGCGGTGACTTGATACTCGAGCTGATCGTGGGGTTTGCCTTCGACGCGCATGAGGCTTTGGCTGAGCATGTTCCATTGGATTCCTGAGTGCCGTTCGGCTTCGGGGCGGAAGGTGATCAGTTCCATGTGGATCCTGCGTTCCACGAAGATCTTTTCAAAGCCGACGCCGTAGAAGGGCATGGGGTCGTCGGGGTCGATAATTGCGTCGTTCTTGTCGATGATGCAGGCGTCTTCGGCGGAATACCCCCAACCTCCCCGGACGGGGATGTCCGGTCCGGGGTAGGCGTCCATTGCTTCGCGGGGGGAGAGTTCGGTTAAATCGTAGAGCTTCATTGTCCGGCCTCCCTGTCTTCGTTGGTGCCTTTGGCCTCTCGGAGTGCCTTGAGCTTTTGTTCGACTTTCTTTTGGAGCCTGTCGAGCCGTTCCTGGTCGTTTTCTTCTTCTTGTGGTGGGAGGGCGGCTTTGGCGAGGGCTCTGTGTTGTTCCTCGATGCGGACGGGCCGGCAGGGGAGGTGTACGATTTCCTTGACGCCGGTGGCGGCGAGGTAGGTGAGCAGGTAGTCGTCTTCGTCGAGGTGGGGGGAGCAGAGGTACACCGTTCGGCCCTGTATGATGCAGTGCAGGACGACCCCTTCGAGGTGGGTGCTCGTGCGTTTGTCCAGTCCGATCACGGGGGCCAGGGTGATGTTCATTTGTTGGGAGCTTTTCTTGAGCTCTTGGTAAAAATGCATGTACATGGTGAAGAAACCGTCTCCGAAACGTTGGTCGTAGGGGGGGGAGGGGGGAAACTCGGTGGATTCGATTCCGGTTGGGCTGGGGGTCCCGAAGTAGGCAAAGCCGATTTCAATTCCGTTGGGTTTTTTCTTGCGGTAGAGGGCGGGGATGAAGCATCCGCCGAATCCGTGATCGAGGTATCCTTTGATGCTGTGGGCGAGGAGAAGGGTGTTGGCCAAGAGCACGGTTTGTTCGTTTTTGGGGTCAACTTCGACCGATTGTTGCTTGAGGCACCAGGCATCTTCTTCACCGCAGCTTATGACGAATCCGTGCTCGCCTGTCTGGTCGCTTCGTTTGATGGAAACCATTCCGAGGGGGAGGGCGTCTTTGAGGTTTTGGGCTTGGCGGTCGGTTATGCCTTTGGCGGTAACCGTTCCTTGTCTTGTTTCGTAGGTTCGTTCTTGCATAGGTTCTTCCTGTTCTTTTTTGAATGTTAACTTGGAGGGAAGAGACTGGGCGGACGTGAAACGATCGGACGAATGGAGCCCTTGTACGGGCCGATTGAATATATGGATCTTTCTGACGAACTTGAGCAGTCGCTTTGTGGGGCTCCCATTATACGTATCTGTCAACCCCCCCCTTTATTTGACTCGAAAAGGTTTTCGTGGGCCAGGGTGATTGCGACTGGCGTCGTGATTTTCCCGCTTTGTTTTCCCCGCCCCGAAAAGTAGTTTTTTCGAATGAAATGAGGGCGTAAGAAAGCTCAGGAAATCCTGGAAGTCAAATTTCCCGAGCAAGTTTTTTTGAAATTCTTTTGTTAGCGGTCCTCGTGGATTGCCTTCTTTCCTTTTGGAAAGGGGGTGGTTCGACGATCAAGTTCCCGCAGATCAAAGGAAGGTTTTGACCTTTTTGCGGAAGTCTTCCTTGTCCATTTCCTTTAACTCAAGCGAGACGTCTTTGCCGGTAGCCCCTTTGGTTATGTCGGCAAAGACTCTCCCGTCCTTGCTTAGGAAGTAACCCATTGAGGTAAATTCGCCGGGGGGAATCGAGTTTTGCCCCGTGCCTGCGACGAGGGAAACTCGTTCCTGGGGCCAAACCGAAAAGTAGAACGGTCCCATGCTGATGGATGAATTCGTTTCTTCCAGGCTTGCGGAAACATCGACTTCGTTGGAAGCGAGTTCATAGGTTTCGTCTCCGCCTCTTTTTCTAAGAGCATCGAGGTTGTGCCAACCGAGGTTGGGGGAAAGAAATTCCCTTCTGAATTCCAAGTTTGCGGCGATGACGGCTTCTACCGCGATTTTTGAATCTTCGGCGATTTTGTCGAGCTCGTTGCGGGTCCGAAGCAGTTTTTCCGCGGCCACCGGGTTGTCGGTCTCGACGGCTATTTGTTGCAGTTCGCCTAGATTCTCGAGCAATTCATTCCAATCGGAAAATCGGGAGTCGATTCCATTCCCGTTTCTCAAGCGTGGGTTCAGTAGTAGGTTGGCGTTCGGGTTGATGCGATTCCTGCGATTGAAACTGGTGAAGACCGTGCTTTGGGCGGTCGCGTTCAGGGCTATCTTTTTTGCGAGTGCTTCGCCCTTTTTCATGACCGTTTCGTTCAAGTGATCCATCGCTGAAAAGTTTTTGCGGCCCCAGTTCCCCAAGGCTTCGCTGGAGGAGAGTGCACTCGTCAACGCCAAGGCCTCTGCCTTAGTGCCCCTTTTCAAATGCTTCTCGTAGCTATACGATTCCCCGGAAAGAGACATCCGTTTTTTGGTGGAGAGAAAATTGACGCCGCCGTGGAGGGCCTCAATGTTGGTGTCCCGATCTCTCCGGTAGGAGAACAGGGTGGGGGTTCCCGTATTGACTGTGGAAATGAAAGGTACGGGGAAACCTGCCTCGGGAAGGAAAACTTTCATCTCGCTGTCGAACATGGATAGTTTGTTATTCGAAGAGGGAGCCAAAACCATCAGGCTTTTTCCTTCGAACCTGGTTTCCACCATGGAGGGTTTGGACGGGTCGCCGTCCTTTTTCGACGAATTCATAATATCCAGTTTGCCGTCGAAAAGAAGAGCCGTTCCATTGGGTAAGCGGACCAAGCCTTCTCCGGTAAAACTTTGATCATGGATTCCCTTGCCAAAAAGCTTCGTTTTACTGGTCAGGCTATCCTGATTCATGAGGCAGGCGATTTTTCCGAATTGAGAAAGTCCCTGCAGTGATTCAGGAAGTTCCGTGAGTGATATCCGCGAACGATCAAGGGTACGTACCTCTTCTTTTTGTTCTACTTTGCGCCATAGAATTTGGCCGTCCTCGTTGGTCCCGTCGTAGAGTCCAAAATCAGAGTTGGTCTCATAGAAGGGGGCAAAGGAAACCGCGGCTTGGGAACCTTTCGCCAGGTTGAGCTTTCTACCTTGCGAGGTGACTTCCAGGTAAGTCATCCCACCGGTTTGGAGGGGACCTTGGTCGCTCATGGTGGTCAAACCGGACAGCAGAATATCTGCAAAATCATAAAACTCCCAGATCTTCGCATCGTAGGGATCGTTGCAGGGTGTGCCGTCTTCGAAGACCAGGGAACCTGCCGGTATCTTGATGCGGCTTCCCTCCCTGCCGACGATGATTCCTTCTGAGGCGGGGTTCAGCCCAGTGGTTGTCGTGGGGGCTTTCGATTGGAGGGCCATTTCATGAAGTGAGCCTTTCGGGGCATGCGGTCCGTTTCCTCGCGGCGCATTCTTAGCTGGGTTTCCCAGTGTCGAGATTCCGGCATCGGGTTGGAGAGGTGGGTCCAACTGGGGTGCAGCCTTTTCCTCGAAAAGGGTCGCGTCAATGACGAGCGAATCACCTTCCGGGGTATCATCGAAAACCAAAGTGTTTCCAGGTTGCGAAACGCTTCTCGGTGAAGGAGCCAAAGGGGTTGCCGGTACGGAGTGCGTCGAGGGAACGCCAAGAGGAGTTCCTCCCTTTGGACGAGAGATCGCTGCGGTGGGTTGAGTGTGAGGTGTTGTCGGTTGGGGAAGAAGGGTTTCCTTGGTCTTGGTTTGATCGACTGGTTTCTCCTCCTTCTCGGTCTCACGGGCGGCGATGTTCACCACGACTTCCTTGGGTGCCGAGTCGTCTTTGGACGCGGCCTTATTCGTGGTTTTCAAAACCATCAGGACACCG
>JAURNO010000384.1 GCA_030830145.1 Verrucomicrobiota bacterium | reverse complement strand
GCGGGATAGACGGGACTCGAACCCGCGACCTCCGGCGTGACAGGCCGGCGCTCTAACCAACTGAGCTACTACCCCAAATCGCGAAGGACAGATAAAAACGATCGAGGTTAAATAAGTCAAGATACAACGACCCTTACGTGCCTAAATCTTAATTCGTCAGTTTCTGAAAAAAAATATTAAAATAATTTGTGATACGGTTTGAGGTGCGCTTTGTTAGTCCTCCTTTTTCTCATGACAAAATTACAAACCATAGGTGCAATTGATCTTCTTGGCGGGAGTTCGATTGGCAAGAGTGGTAAGTCATATGAAGAGGGTTTATTGGTAGAAAAGGTTCTCTTGAACCTTGAATTTGGTGGGATGAGGAACATGGCCTTCTAGTAGGCTTGCTCGGGAGAGGGTTCCTCTTTGAAGCCATTTTTTTTTGGTTTCTTGATCTTTTTCTTTTCCTGTCTGTTTTACTTCAGGCAAAGAAAACGGAGGCTCTTTCTCTCTCCCTTTATTCCGATACCCCATAGGTACGAACAAACAGAAGAAAGAACAAAGATGAACATAGAAACGAATGAAAAAAGAAAAGCAAACCGGTCCAGAGTACAGGAGACCGGAAGGCAATGCAGGTGGGTGGAAATTCAATCAGGGTGGTCGATTGAAGAATTAATTTCGGGAGATCCGAATCAGATGAAGCCTTGTCCCCAAGGACTGCGAGGACAACCTTTCACCCCGTATGTTTTGCGTCATGGATCCTGAACAGTCAGCGGTGGAAAAACATAAGTCCAAGATCGAGACTCCTCCTCAATTGGAGTTGTTCGGTTCGGATGAATACGGTTCTGTCGGGAACTGTTCCTGGTTGATCGTCGATGCGGACGGAAATCCAGACCGTAAGGCCATGGAGGCTTTGCACGAAAAAGTCCGAGAGGAAGAGAGGTACGGTGAGCAAAGGGAATTGGCCCGTTATCTTTCCGGCACTCCTCACAAGAAGTTATGCTTTTTGTTGAGTGATTTTGAGGCGACTTTGGCACTCGATGGTTTCTGGGGGGCTACCCAAGTGATCATGGGTTCTCTCGAAAACTTTTCCGCCAATCATGATTTGCGCTACAAGTTGCATTACCTTCACATGGAAATGGAAAATCTCGGGGTGGCCGCCTATTGGCTTCAAGAAGCCATCCGGATTGAGAAGTTGGTCAAACCGGAGCGTAAATCGAAGGGGACTGGTTCCAAAAAGAAAAAGAGGGTAGGGAAGAGACCAACTTTGGTGGACCGAAGTCCACCGCGCTCGGTCAATTATTTCTTTTTTGCCTGTCCTTTCACTTGGGGGGAAGAGAAATTAGACGACGATGAATGGGATGATGATTACTTTTGAGTCACTCTTGGGATGATTCGTCCTTGAAGCCTAGCAAGTACTGTTCAATCCTTTCCATCAACTCAGCATAGCGCTCGGGGTCCTGGGCAAATGATTCGATGGCCAAGGGAGCTTGCTCGTTAGCCTTTGCCGAGCGGGGTAGTCGAAAACTTTTGCGGCTTGTTTCGGTCTCTAAAGTGACTTCTGGTCCAAGGTTTGGATCAGTTGGTTCGAACACCATGATCTTACTCATCTTTTTCATAAAAGCCTAACTTATTGTATTTTAGGAGGAACACAAAAAGAGGCCAGTCTTTGTGAAACTAGAACAGAGTGGCTTGTCTTTCCGAGAAGGGAAGTTGCAACTCGGGGGCATCGTTCCTGGTGGAGTTTACTTGATTGCTTACTTGGTAGTGGATCATGCGGGGGCCTGGTTTTAGAAGGATTTTTTCCAGATGCTCGGGCAAGGACGAGGGGTCGAGCCAAATCTCCCAATCGGACTCTCGGAGAATGACGGGCATCCTATGATGTAAAGGAAGAACACTCGGGTGGGCACTTTGGGTAAGCAACGAGAATATGTCCGTTTGATCGGATTCTTCGAGTGACTTTGTCCAGATGCCGGCCATGGCAAAAGTTTCGTGATCGGGCAGATGAATGAAGTGGGGATATTTTTGCGTCTCGAGAACTTCCCATTCGTAAAAACCGTCGGCAGGAACGAGACAGCGCCTCTTTTCGAATGATTCGCGGAAGGTCGGTTTCTTTCCGACTGTTTCAGCTCGGGCGTTTATGGGGAAGGCACCGATACGACTTTTGTTCCGATTGGAGGGGCGTCCCCACAGCATAGGATTCCATTCGACCGCTCCGTTCCGATTGGAAAGGGTCGGATGAACCTGACCGGGTGCTCTGTTGAAACTCGAACCTGTTGACTTGGGATCGTTTGTAGTCAGTTTGGCAAAGCGTTTTTTGCCTGGTTTTTTCCATGAATATCTTCCGCACATACCTATTTAATTTCTTGGTGTGTGTTCAAGGTTCGCCCTATTTTTGCTGCTCAGGCAAATGGCTTAGGGAGGCTTCCGGTCGAGACCGTTTGTCCGCTTCGTCGGCCTCGTAAAGCTTGTGTAGTTGATAGCCGGCCCGATAAGGGGCGCCGTGTTCTTTGACCCAATCGTTGATGGAACGAAGCACCTCGGGATCGCGGGCCTTGGACCATTCGGGGTGAAGCCAGACAGGGCTTCCTTGGGAATCAAGGGGTAGAGCCTCAGTCCATTTGGTCATGCTGTCGGTTTCCTCGATGATCAGCTTGAACTCATCGGCTTGCTCCATGCATTCTTCAAGCGGCATGGCATTCCATTTCGGACTTAGTGTGATCCAGTCCATTTCTCCTCGGATTTCATAGGCCCCACAAGTTTCCAAATGAACGGGTAAGTTGCGGTTTCTTAGTTGATAGGCGAGGTCGTGCAAATTGTGAATGGCCGGTTCCCCTCCAGTGATGACCACAATTTCGCAACCCGACGAAAAGGCTTCTTCGGCGAGTTCATCGGGTTGAATCCGCTCGATATTCTCAGGCAGATGTTCAGGATGCCAAGTCCCTGCTGAGTCACACCACGGGCAATGCACGGGGCAACCGTGCAAGCGGATAAAAAAAGCGGATTTTCCCAGATGGATGCCTTCTCCCTGCCACGAGTGAAAGCGCTCGTAGACGGGCAGGGCCTTCATCCGCCGGCGACGGGTTGGTAAGTGGCGGAATTTTTGGAGTCCTCCTCGAGATGGATCGCTTGCAGGCTTACCCGGTTATTGGTCCTTTGGGAAACCATCGGTGCGAAGGTCTCGAAAAGAAACCTGGCGATTCCTTCGCAGGAGGCGCTTTCGACCCAAGTGATCTTGAGTAAACCCTTTTCATTGAGAGTCACGAGCTCTTCCTTGCGTGGATCGTCCTGACAAAGCACGGTTCCGTGGTCCAAATGCTCGTCGATCCAGTCCTCGATGAAATGAAGTTCACCGAAATCAATCACAAATCCGTTGTCGTCCAAACTGCTTGCTTCGAAGGTCAGGGTGATTGCCCAACTGTGCCCGTGGAGGCGTGAGCAGCGGCCGTCGTGAAAGGGTTGGCGGTGGGAAAGCGGGATGTCCCGATAGGTTTTGCTACAGGTGATCATGCTGTTGTTTCACTCTTCATACTTCGTGGGGTCGGGAACTTTTGCGAGCTCAAAGGCTTCCTTCCTTTCAACGCAGGTGCCACATTTCCCGCAATGATTATCCATGCCGGCATAACACGACCAAGTCATTTCGAGGGCGCTACCGAGTTCGGTGCCTAGTTTGACCAAATCAGCCTTGGTTTTGTCAACGAAAGGTCGGTACAGCTTCAAGTCTTCCCAATCGGCTAACCCGAGGGCTTTTTCCATGGCCTCGGCGAATTCCGGGCGGCAGTCCGGGTAAATGAAATGATCTCCTGCATGGGCCGCATAGGCAATGGTATCGAACCCAGATGAAAGAGCATAGCCCCCGGCAAGGGCCAGCAAGATCATGTTCCGGTTGGGCACGACGGTGGCTTTCATCGACTCCTCGGCGTAATGGCCTTCGGGCAACTCAACTGAGTCGTCAGTGAGGGAACTGCCCTTGAGCAAATCACCCAGATCGGGCAGCGACAGGCTTTTCCTCGGGAGGTTCATGTGCCGGGCCAAAGCGTCACCGTGGGCGAGTTCCTTGGCATGCCTTTGCCCGTAGTCGATCGAAAGCAATCGGACTTCGGCTCCCTTGGACAAAAGGTGAGATACGAGCACGGTCGAATCCAGTCCGCCGGAAAACAGCACGACCGCTTTCATTCGATTGTCTTGGTTGAAGGGTTCACGAGCGGTTCATCTTAGTTCCTCGGGAATCCAAGGTCGAACTTGAAACTCATTTCCTATCCGGACGTCTGAATATCTTCCGGTGAAGGCGATAGATTCTGTCCAATTCCTCGATCGGGGTGGGGTGGTCGTCCACCCGAAGATCCCTGAAGCGATCATTCAATCCTCCGTAGCCCCAGCCTTTTCTTACGACTAGAAGCGCGGCCGATTGCCTGCCTCTTTTGTCTCCGCCGGCCTTCTGCCCAGCTCGGAGTGATTCGATCATCCGCTCGGACAAGGTTCCGTTGGTATCCTCGAACGCAAGGGCCATGGCTTGCGTCACTTCCGGACCAGTCAGTAAATTCCCTTGGACGGCATAATCAGGGCCGGTTATGCCTCCCGCCCAATTCATGCACTTCACGCCTGTGTATAGAGAAGCGTTTCCTTCCAGTCCAATTACACCAACTTGACGGTGGGCTCGTCCAGGATCGGCCTTGGTCATCAAGCGGAGCACTTCCTCCGTTGTCTTCCCCTCCTCGAGCAACTCCAAGCCTACCGGACCGTAGCGGGTGTTTCCCAATGCTTGGCTTGCGATGGCTCCGACGCCCGCTTGGGCGTATGGCACTACGCTTCCGACAGCGATGAACTTGGATTGAACGGCTACCCCCAACTCGCCGGTCTTCGGATCGCGGGCCACGATGGAAAAGGTCGCGATCTTAGGAGAAGGGAGTTTTCCCTCAGCGCAAAAAAGAAAGGATGCGGTTATGAAAAGGCTGACGAGTCGTAGGTCCATTCGCCTTGACCCTAAGACGAAAACGCTTAGTTTCAACCTCTTTGCTCAAGGCAAGTTTCTTGGGAGCCGGCGTAGCTCAGTTGGTAGAGCAGAAGACTCTTAATCTTTTGGTCGTGGGTTCGAATCCCTCCGCCGGTACCAAGAATTCCGTCCTGTGCGAAGAATCTTGTTTTAGGATCTACTTCAGCTCGAGGGTTTCGACGATTTGCTTGAAGGCAGGCTCCGTTTTTTCCAAGTCCTCTTCGGAACTTTGGCAAACGATGAATACGGTTTTACTTTGCTTTTTCAGAGTGAAGTATTCTAACACCTGAGGAACTTTTTGACCTAAAAAAACAAGGGGTATTTTGTTGCTCAATCCCTCTATCGGTCCGGAAACCCCTTCTCTAGTGACTTTGCTGAATTCAATTTTACCAACTTTGCTCAATGGGATTGTGTCCTCAATTTCAGACGCCATGTCACGGGAGAACTCGGTTGCGAACTCCATCAGGGTTTCGTCATCCTCGAAATCGTAAAAGCAGATCATGACGTTTGCATTCCCCGGGCTTTCGATATTTATGAACCTGGTTATCTCCTCGAAAACCTCTTCCTCGGTGATTTTCCAGTTTCCCGGGTACGAGAAGGAAAGACCGTCTTTGGAATAGGATTGAGGGGAGTCAATGTTGGCCATTTTTTCGCAAGCCGAGAAAAAGGGGAGGAGCGCGACGAGGAAAGACAGGATAATTTTATTCATGAATGGCTTGGCGTTGAATCGTTGCACAAGAGGGAAAGGAGAGATTGGAGAGCCTCGAGTATGAGATCTTCGAGACATTATTCAAGTTGGTACTTTGGCGCTTGCCAATTGATCAATACTTTTGGTCTTTTATTATTATACCCAATCAAACTCATTCCCTTGAGTTCGGCTCGGTTTTCCGTCTTGGCCATTTAAACTGCAATATAAAAGTAAAATGAAGAATTTTGTGATCGTTCTGATTCTCCTCGGGGGAGTGCTTGTTTCCTTGGCCATCAGTAACCCGGATGAAAGCGATTTTCGGGAATGGTATGTCGAGCAACATGGGTTGGGGGGGGCATTGCTGTCCATTGCCGTCGATCGGCAAAACAGTCTTTTTTTCAGTACTTACTCGATCGGCGGAAAAGCTCTCATTAAAAAGCGAACTCTTGCTTATGGTGTAGCGGGAACTTTCATCAAGGTTGAGGAATGAGATACGTCCATCTTCATTATGAACTTGGGTGTCATTGAGATCTTTTGGGAACCCCACGCTCCTGTTTCTTGCTCAAAAACGATGTTTATGTTTGTTGTGACGAATCAATTGTTCTAGGTAAT
>JAURNO010000383.1 GCA_030830145.1 Verrucomicrobiota bacterium | reverse complement strand
TCCCCAAAGGCAAGTAGACGCAAACGCACGTTATGATCAATGCAAAGGTTACGGTTCCCAATCGTCCATTCTGAGTAGACCATTTGTCCCTTAGCCGATGTTCCTTGTACCGTGATTCTTGTAAGAGTGGTTCATCGATCTCTTCTGAGTCATTGGGACTGTGATCAGGTATAGAGGAGAGGAATTTCGGAGCGTCGTGGTTGAGTTCGAACTCCTCAAAAGCCGAAGAAGCGAAGTCAACGTTTTCCTCTTCCTCTACCCATAAGATCCATGCACCTTCATCATTCTCCAAAGAGGACTCGACTTTATTTTTTTTCAGAAAATTCCAAAAGCGAAGGGCTTTTTTCTCCTCTTCAAATTCGCATATTTTGCGCATCTCAACTTTGGGTAATGGTCGATTCTCCTTGGGTCAACCCCTCGAAGAGACCAATAAAAAGGCTGCTGCTCGAGCCTATTAAAAATTGCATGATTAGCTGAAACTGAGGAATATTGATTAGAACAATTAAAATCAAAAATCCGTATTTGGCCAAGTTACGGTAAGTTTCTTCACGCATGTTAAGAGCATGTTTCAGGAAGTGGGAGCCGTCGAGTGGAGGGACCGGCAGGAGGTTGAAAACTACAAGTACGCAATTTATTATAACGATTATGTACAAAAGATTCTCGGTGCTTTCGTTGAGCGGGAAGAAGGAGGCCACCAAGGCGAAGAATAAAGTGGCGGCAAAAGCTATCAGCAGATTGGAGAGGGGGCCCGCAATGGTAATGAGTAGATCGTCCCGCCTGCGGGTTTTGGGATTGGGGAGCGAAATGCGAACAGGTTTTCCCCAACCTATGATCGCAAATCCCGGTGAAAGGAAAATCATGATCAAGGGTATGAGAATGGTGCCGACGGGATCAATGTGGGCCCTTGGATCAAGAGTGACTCTACCCTCTGCTCGCGGGAGAGGGTCCCCGAGTTTGTCGGCAGCGAAGGCGTGTGCCCATTCGTGAATCGAAATACTGGCGATCAGGATTAGAAAAAGAATGATCTTTTGCTCGATGGCAAATGATGTGCAGAGTATGAGAAGATCGTTCATGAGCAAGTCACCTCAAGGCACCCTTCTCATGGTCGGAAGTCTGTCCCTTTGGGTTTCTTTGAGACAAATCGATTTTAATTTTATTCTCTTCGTCAAATCGCGCCTTGATCGCATCGGTTTTGAGCTCGGAAAGCATTTTTTCCTCCTTGATTCGACCGGTCAACAAACGCAGGCGTTTGAGGTGAGGATCATTGGGTATGAAAAAGCGATGGTTGATTTCAATCCTGCTTTGCTTGTTCGTGCCTTCTTTCTTCTT
Organism: Verrucomicrobiota bacterium; assembly: GCA_030830145.1. Taxonomy (GTDB): domain Bacteria; phylum Verrucomicrobiota; class Verrucomicrobiia; order Opitutales; family Seribacteraceae; genus Seribacter. The sequence goes on along the minus strand of JAURNO010000383.1, from coordinate 2,368 downwards.
AGCCTTTTTTTTCGGCAGGCTCTTGACTTGATGAAGCAGGGATTGCTTTGCCGGGACGAGTGCCTTGGAAGAAACTGATTCAATCAGTGAAACGGCGTCGGATTGCCGATTCAGATCCAAAAGTATACGAGCCTTGCAGAGATTGAAATAGTCCTTTTCCGCCTTCGATCTGTCAGGGAATTTTCGGTTCAAATCGATCCAAATCTGCAAGGCGGCTTCCTTGCTGGAATCAGGATAGTCAAAGAAACTTTGGGCAAACCTCAATTGATAATCGAAATTCGAAGGGGAAAGCTTGGCCGCTTGCTGGAAAGACTTATGCATGAATGCCCTCAATGATTCTTTTGTCATAATCCGTTCTCGTGCCAAATCTTCTTCGAAAAGAAAAAGAAAGCCCCCTAAGTGGTAATGATAGTCTGCCTGTTCGGGAGCCAATTCTATGGTCATGATCAAAAATGGAAAGGCGTCGATCGGTCGACCTTCCTCTACGAGATAGTTTGCCAACTGTTGCTTTACGACGGCCAATTTTGGATTGATCGAATCAGCTTCCAAAAAGTACCCGATTGCATGTTGTTCTTGCCCTACCCTGCGAAGAAACTTTCCATATAGAATGAGTGCGTTCGTGTCTCTCGGATTATCTCCGAGATAGGCGTCGTAGTCGGCTACGATTTCTTGAGCTTTTCTGGTTAGATCAGAATTATATGCCCCGGAGGATCTATTTGGAGACTGAAAAAAACGCGTTTGCTTGTCCAAAATCCGACCGAGGGCCAAGCTAGATAGAGTAATTCCTTCTGGGACGGGCGGATCGGGATTGGCGAACGCAATCAATGATACGAAGGCGAACGACAAAACTGAAAGCGCTGTGTAAAGATATGCGTTCATGATACGGATTGGATTATCTCTGATCAATTGAGCATTTTCAAGCTTGGAAGAGCTTCTAAAAAAAGTAATTCTTCATTCATGCCTACTTTCGTCAAAAGCTTGATTGTTTTGTTTCTTCTTAACTTTGGAGGAGTGCCCGTGGCGGCATGGAGCGCCGAACGCTGGTCGTCCAAAATTACTTATGGAGAAATCGTATCAAAAGCTCAGGCAGGAAGCCCCTATTTTCAAGGACTTCTGGGTATTTATCTGAGATCTGGCGAAGCTGGATCCAAGGTTGACGTCAAGTTGTCGAAGCAATGGTCCGAGTCCGCTCATCGTAAGGGGCACCCCTTTGGTTCCTATAACTTGGCGAACCTTGCGATGTTGGAAGGTGACTTCGAAGCTGCAACAAGAATGTACCAAGACGCCGCCCTCTTGCTGCAAAGGCAAGCATCGGAAGGGGATCCAGTTGCCATGTACTGCATGGGGGAGATTGACTTTCAGGTTATTCCCACCAACGTCTTGAGAGCTCTTGGCTTGTTTAAGAGATCCGCAGAGGCAGGGTATCCACAAGCTCAGGCGACCATCGGAGCACTTTACCTCAAAGGCTTACCGGGGCTTCTGGAAAAAGATACCAAGCAGGGAATAAGCATGCTTTCCAAGGCGGTGATCGCAAAATCGCTTACCGCGCGATTCAATCTCGGAATGGCATACTACAATGGAGACGGTGTCCCCAAGGATGCGGTCAAAGCATCACAATGGTTGAAGTTGGCGGCCAGGCAAAATTTTTCCGAAGCAAAATACTCCTTGGGACTTTTGCTCATTGATGGTGAAGGAGGGATACGTAAGAACACCACCGAGGGGCTTTCCTTGTTGAGGCAAGCTGCCGGTCAAAATCACCAGTTAGCCCGTGCATATCTTCAAAAAAGAGAGGGAGTCGCGCCCGCGGGAAATAATCAGAATCAAATCGCTAGTCCTTCCGGATTCGTAAATTCCTTCAAGACGGACGAAGAAGTTTTGGATGAAGCAAGAGGATACTATACAGGTGTGGGTTATCCTCAGGATTATGCTCGAGCCTACGAACTCTTTTTACCTTTGGCAAAAGGAGGCAACCCGGTTGCCGCTCGTTTTGTCGGACTAATGGTTCTTACGGGAAAAGGGACCAAGAGAGCCCCGTCCGTTGCCAAAGAATGGCTAAGCGTTGCCGCCCAAAAAGGTGATAAAACCGCAAAGCGATTATTGGAGAGCTATAAATCCTTGTTTTAGAATCAAAGTTGCCCGAACCCAACAAAGAGACAAATATACTCGCATTTAATCCCCCTCTTTAGTGGGTGCGACAAAAAGGCACTAATGCCTATTGTGATATTGCATAAACTGTTGATAAACAACGGGCCAACTAATTTATGAATCGGCATGAAAAAGGCAGTAATTAGCCTATACATTACTAATTCTAAACCAAAAAACTATGAAATTAAATAAAACACACCAAAGTTTTCCTCTAGCCTTAACC
>JAURNO010000382.1 GCA_030830145.1 Verrucomicrobiota bacterium | reverse complement strand
TGAGCGGAGTATATGGCAACAAGACGAACTGGAGAAAGGCCTGCCGGGAAGTCGCGACCTTGCCCGAGTACTTCCGGACTCACGGTTATCATGCCGAGGGCTATGGCAAGGTATACCACCATCATGGAAATGGTGCTTTCAACGATCCCAAGGCTTGGGACAAGTTCCGCAAGATGGATGCTCAATTTATGCCGACTTCCAAGCTGAACGGGGCCAAGAGGTATGGTTCGCGCAACACCGACTGGGGGCCTTGGCCGAAGGATGAAGAGGAGACCGAAACGATCGATTTCAAATCGGTGAGCTACGCCGAGGAGGCACTTGCCCGCAAACAAGACAAGCCCTTCTTTTTGGCCTGCGGAATCTTCAAGCCCCATTCCCCCTTCTTCGCACCGCCCAAGTATCATGCCTTCTATGAAAGTGGTGTCGACATGCCCGTTCTCAAGAAGGACGATTGGGACGATTTGCCTGCGGGCGCAGCTAAGCTGATGAAGGCAAAGAAGTGGTTTTGGACGGGGATGGAGAGCCTCGAAAGCAAGCAACCGGGTTCCTACCGTAAATTCGTCCAAGCCTACGCCGCGTGCTGTACCTACGCCGATGCCTCGGTCGGACGGCTGATCGAGGCCTTGGATCGGAGCGGACAGGCTGAGAATACGATCATCGTCGTTTGGTCCGATCATGGGTTTCATCTCGGCGAGAAGGAGCATATCGAGAAGTTCGCTCTTTGGGAAAAGGCCAACCACGTGCCTTTGATCATCGTTGACCCGAGAAAGTCCAAGAGCTCCGGCAAGGTGTGTTCCAGTCCAGTTGATCTGACCTGCCTCTATCCGACCTTGCTTGACTTGTGCCGGTTGCCTGCCAATCCCACCAATGACGGGCTCAGCGTGCTCGCCCAAGTGCGCGATCCGGACCGGGCAATCGGAATACCGGCCCTCATGACCTATGGGTTCGGCAACCATGCGGTCCGGACGCAGCGCTGGCGCTATATTCGTTATGCCGACGGAACCGAAGAGCTTTACGATCACGAAAACGATCCCCATGAGTGGAATAACCTGGCGGGTGAAAAACAACACAAGAAGATTATCGAAGAGCATGCCTCATGGCTTCCCAAAACGAATGCCAAACCCTTCGAAAACCTGAGGTAATCAATCTCTCACTCGAAAAAGGATCCGCACCTCGGGTTGATGTTTTTTCGTGACCCCTCGATCCATTCCCCTTTCAATGATGCCTTCACCCTTCAACCCAGAATCTAATCTATGAAACCCCTTGTCTTCCTTCTCTGCCTGAGTTCCTTGTTTTTCTTCCTTTTCCAAGCCGGCGCTCGCAAGCCCAATTTCGTTTACGTCATGGTCGACGATGCGGGGTACGGGGATTTTTCCTGCTTCGGGCAAACAAAGTTCAAGACCCCGAGCGTGGACCGCATGGCCAAGGAAGGCATGAAGCTAACCGACTTCTATTCGTCCAGCACGGTGTGCGCGCCCTCCCGGTGCAGCCTCATGACGGGCATGCATACCGGACACGCCTTGGTGAGGGGAAACAAGGAAATTCAACCGGAAGGGCAGAGCCCCTTGGCCGACAGAGCCCAAACCATCCCCGAAGTCCTCAAAAAAGCGGGCTATGTTTCGGGGATGTTCGGAAAGTGGGGCTTGGGGGCCCCGGGCTCGGAAGGGGATCCGATGAACCAGGGCTTCGATCGTTTCTACGGTTTGAATTGCCAACGGCAGTCTCACAACTTCTACCCCACTCACGTCTGGAGCGACCGCAAAAAGGTGCAACTCGACCGCAAGCATTACTCTCATACCTTGATTGCCGACGAGTGTCTCAAGTTCATCCGGGCGAACAAGGACAAGCCCTTCTTTTGCTACGTGCCCTTCACCATCCCTCATGCCGCCATGCAGGCTCCCGAGGAGCGGGTCGCTCCCTGGCGCAAGAAATTTCCCGAGTTCGAAGAGGTCACCGGTAGATACGGCGGGTCGGTCATCAAGAACCCAGTGGCCGCCTTCGCCGCCATGATGACCCTGATGGACGAGGACGTGGGGCGAATCCTCGACTTGCTCGAGGAATTGGAAATCGAGGACGATACTTTGGTCATCTTTACCTCCGACAACGGACCGCATAAGGAGGGTGGGCACAAGCCGGACTTCTTTGACAGCAACGGCCCCCTCAAGGGATACAAGCGCGATCTGTACGAGGGGGGGATCCGGGTGGCGACCACTGCCTGGTGGCCGGGCAAAATCAAGCCGGGTTCGAGCAGCGCTCACGTGGCGGCGGGGTGGGATCTTTTGCCCACCCTGTGCGAACTGGCCGGGATGGACAAACCCAAGGGAATCGACGGCGTATCCTTCGCTCCGACCTTGCTCGGCCAACCCAAGAAACAGGAAAAGAGGGAGTATCTCTATTGGGAATTTCACGAGCGGGGAGGCAAGCAGGCCGTGCGCATGGGCAAGTGGAAGGGCATCCGCCTGAATGTCCGCAAGAACAAGGATGCCCCGATCGAGTTGTACGACTTGTCCAAGGACATCGGGGAGGAAAAGAACCTCGCCGACAAGCGTCCCGACCTGGTCAAGAAGATGGCCCAAGCGATGGCCGATTCCCATACCACCAACCCGAACTTCCGCTTTCTTCCGGGGGAATGAAAATTCTAAAGACCCGTTTCTTTTGGCTACTCCTGGGCCTTTTCTCCGGGTCTTTTTCAATCGGGGCTGAACAGCCCAACAACGTCATTCTCTTCTTGGTGGATGATTTGGGCTGGATGGATCTTTCCTGTCAGGGAAGCAAATTTTACAAGACACCGAACATAGACAAGCTTGCCTCTTCGGGGGTTCGCTTTACGGATGCCTATTCCGCTTGCGTGGTCTGTTCACCCACCCGGGCCGCGCTGCTGACCGGCAAGTACCCGGCCCGCTTGATGCTCACCCAATGGTTGCCCGATGGGCGTTGGAACCCCAAGGGGCACAAGATGAGGACGGGTCGCTTCCTGCGATCCCTCCCCTTGGAAGAGAGAACTTTGGCGGAGAACTTGCGGGAGGAAGGATACGCGACTTTTCACGCCGGCAAGTGGCACCTCGGAGGGGCTCCTTTCTCCCTGCCCGAACACCATGGGTTCGACCATAACCTGGGGGGGGACGATCACGGGGCTCCGGGGAGCTTCTTTCATCCTTTCAAGGGAACCTGGGGCATCCCCACGACCAAACTGAGGGCAAGCAAGCAGGCCTTTGCAGGCGGCGCGAAGGGCGATTACCTAACCGACGTCTTGGCCAAGGGAACGGTCAAGCTGATCCGGGAGAACGGGAAAAAGAAACCCTTCTTTCTCTATTTCCCTTTTTACGCCGTGCACACCCCTCTGCAGGGAAAGAAGGAAAAGATCGAGCGCTACAAGCAGGTTCCCAAGGAGAAACGCCAAGGCAACCCCGTCTACGCCGCCATGGTGGAGAGCGTGGACGATGCGGTGGGCAAGGTCATGGCTGCGGTCCGCGAACTGGGCATGGAAAAGAATACCTTGGTGCTCTTCACTTCGGACAACGGAGGCTTTGCCCGGGCGACCGACCATGCCCCTCTGCGGGCCAACAAGGGCTCGCCCTACGAGGGCGGGATACGCGTCCCTCTGATTATAACCGGAGCCGGTGTCGAAAGGAAAGGGGCGACCTGCGAGGTGCCGGCCACCAGCAGTGATCTTTATCCGACCATTCTGGAGATGGCGGGCTTGTCCATGAGGCCCCATCAACACCTGGATGGCCGAAGCCTGGCGGGAGCCCTGAAAGGGAAGGGCACACTGAAAGTTCAACCGATCTTTTGGCATTACCCGCATTACAACCAACATCCCCAGAGCGCTCCTC
>JAURNO010000381.1 GCA_030830145.1 Verrucomicrobiota bacterium | reverse complement strand
TCCCGGGCCACCTCGTACCCGCTCTTCTCGGGCATCATGATATCGAGCAGAAGAAGATCCCATTTGTCCTGCCGAAAGGCAGCGATGGCGGAAGCGCCGTCGGGAAAACCCTCCGCTTCATGCCCATCCGCCTCCAGGGCGTCGAGCAAACCGGACCGGATATTGGAGTCGTCCTCCGCCACGAGTATTTTCTTTTTCATCTTAATTGGATTGTGGAAATACGATTCGAAACCTGGCCCCCTTGGGCTTGTTGGCTTTGCAAGTAATATGACCCTCCATGTCCTCGACCAATTTCTTGGCAATCCCCAGTCCGATCCCGCAACCGGGCTTGTTGGAAGTCAGGGAGTCATCGACCCGGTGAAAGGTCTCGAAAATACGTTCCCTCTGCTCGGAGGGAATTCCCGGGCCTAGATCGGAAACCTCCAAAGCAACAGTCTCCGACTCTTTTTTCAGACGCACGCCGGCATATTTTCCATCGGCCGCGTATTTGACCAGGTTGTCCAACAGGTTAAGAAGCACTTGTTCGAGAGCGTCCGGATCCAGCTTGGCCACGGCTCCTTGCGAATCGTCCACCCATTCAAGTTCCAAACCTGCCGATTCCAAGCGGGGACGCTGGGTTTCCAAAATATTTTCCACCGCGGAACCAATCCCGATCTCTTCACGGTTGTAGGTTTTCTCCCCCCTTTCCAGCCGTCCGAAATCCAGAACATTGTTGACCAATCGGGTCAGGCGCTGGCTTTCGGAAATGATAGTTTCCAAATAACCCTTTTTCTTGGTCTCGTCCTTGACGATCCCATCACCCAGCATCTCCCCATACATCCGGATGGTCGTCAACGGGGTCTTCAATTCGTGTGAGACGTTTGAAACGAAGGTGGTCTTGCGGACGGCTTCCAGGCTATTGCGCCGGACCTGAATCAAGAGGACGGATCCGCCAAGAAGCAAGGCGGCCACCAGAATCAAAGCAATGACCGAACTGAAGACAAGGTACCCCCCCCACTCCCCTTCGATGGAAGAACCCAATGAAAAACTCTTGCTCACCAACCCTTCGTCCGGCAGCTCGGTCGGGGGAAGGACCACTTGGGCGGGTAGGACCCGAAAGGCATCCAGTTCCCACCCCGGAAGCTCCCCACCGACGGACACGGTTACTTGAGCGATCCTTTCCGATTTGGCGGGTGGCTGACCCGCCCGGCTTACGACCGAGCCCGAGTCATCCTTCAAGGCAAAGGATTCTCCCTCCACGAGGTTTTTCGGGAACGCAGTAGCGAGGCTTCGCAAGACCTCCTTGCGTTCCAATTGCAAACCAACTGTCCGATCAGGGCTTTCCTGCCTCCAGCCAAACCACGCGCTCTCCTCTTGCGAGCGAACGTATTCCCAACCTTCCCGGGGTGTAAATTCGGAGGCTTGGGAATCCCGTTTGGCTTTTTCCTCCTCCACCTCTTGAGGGACAAAATAAGCATCGTTTCGGGTTTCCTGACGAAGCTGCTTCCTGTTCAACTTGTTGGAGGCGTAATTGTCTTTGGAAGCCCAGGCGATAGAACTTTGCTGGGGGACCTGCAAGTTTTGGCTGAGAAAGTTTTGGGCTTGGCCATAATTCTTTTCTTCGGCCTTTTGGCTTTCCTCAAGCTCTTCCAGTTTGCCTTTTAATTGCCTGTTTTTGAGAATATTCGACAGCAAGGCGGACGAATTCATCTGTTGGGATTTCAGGACCTCGAGAGCTTCCTGCTGTTCCAAGGTTTGGCTTTGCGAAACCCTTTGAGGCAACTCGATCTGCTCCGACGGTGAAGGGATGATATCGGCCACTTCCGCACCACCGGACAGGTTGCTTTCATCCTTTGCCTGTTGGGTTTCGTTATCCGATTGAAACCAAAAGGTCGGGTTGCGGGCCAACCACTCCCGTTGCCAATCCTCCTGCTCCTGAAGCGGGGGAAGACCGGCAGGGTTTTTGCCCACGGGAAAGGAAAGACCTTCCTTTGCCCCCCAGACAAAGCATTGGTCCACCCAATTGTTTGAGGTCGTCCAGGAGCTCAGGCCTTCCGTCCGGTTTGTTGCAGGCAAGGCCCGCAATCCGCTCATCAGTCCCTCCTTGAGATCGGCCATGGTCAAGTCCATGTTATCGGCCACCGTACGAGCCCGGATGGCCAGAGAATCCTCGGCCGCTTGCTCGGCATACTCGGCCATGGCCCGCGATTGCCGGGCCATTTCGTGATAGAGCTTGGCCCGGCTCGTTGATTCGTTTGCCATCAGGCGGGACTGCTCGGCGTTGTCGCGCATCTTGTCCCCTTCTCTCCGGAGCAGGAGAAAAGACAAGGCGCCGACCGACAAGGTCGCAACGACGAGCAATCCCAACCAAAGAACAAACCGGTTCGTTCGCATGATGGGTTGATTGTGCTCCAGAATTCCCGACAAGGCAAGTCGCAGGTCGGGTTACTTCGAAGGGTAGTAAGGAAGCGCTTTTTGTTGAGACTGGATCTGGTAGTTGGAAGAACGCCAGGCCTTGCGGTTCTTGTTCGTCAATCCGTTGTCTTTCTGGAGCTCTTCGAGTTCGCTGAGAAATTGACGGTTTTTGGCATTCACGGAGGAACTCCCCCAAGTCGCGTTTTGAGAATCAATGGTCAGACAAAGCTTTTTGAGTTTTTTGACCGCATCCTCATGCCGGCCTTCGTCGGCCAAGGCAATGGCTTCGTCCTTGGCCTGAGCGACTTCATTGTCCACGTAAGCCACGACCACCTTCTCGTTAATGGATGCGGTTACCTCCTTTTCCCTTTCGCTGAAGGCACAACTTATGCTCGCTTTGCGGGATACGACCGCTCCATTTTCAGCGGCCTTGAACTTTGCGACGATACGGGCCAAGTTCTTTTTCTCTTTGGCTTTGCCCGCAGGGACCTCCACTTCAAGCAAAGCGAATTTTTCCTGTCCGCCATAGAGCTGATTGATCTCGATCTCCACGCGGTCCTTAAGAATGGCTCCTTCACGGCCGATCAGGCGGATGGGACGAACCCCGTTTTCCAATTCGATGCGCAAGGTGGCATGCCTCGCGACGACGTTCAGGGCGTCCCCGATCTCAGCATCGAAAATTCCGGGCAATTCCTTGCTCGTCTCGGCAAAGTACAGGTTGCCCTGTCCCTCTTTGGCCAATCCGGTCATCAGGTCTTCGTTGTAGCCCGCGCCAAGCCCGACCGTACTGACTGAGATGTCTTCCTTCACGAGAGCCCGTCCAAGACGGATCAAATCCGCGGGAGAAGATGGTCCTTCGTTGGCAAGACCGTCGGAAAGAAGGATGATCCGGTTGAAATACTCTCCGTCGAGGTTCTTGCGGACTTCGGCAGCTCCTTGGTTCACTCCGGCATAGAGGGCCGTCCCGCCACCGGCTTGAAGTTGGCGGACAAGGTCGACCAGTTTCTCCGCATTCTTCGCGGACTGGGCGGAAGCAATCGTCTCAGCATGATTGGAATAAGCGACGATCGAAATCCTGTCCTTGGCTCCCATGCGGCGGATCGCTTGAATAGCCGCCTCCTTGGCCTGAACGATTTTCTCGCCTCTCATCGAACCCGAGCGATCCAGGACGATGGCCAGGTTAACGGGTGGACGGTTGGCTTCTTCGCGAACCACTTGTTCAGGGTCCAAGCTAATTTTAAGAACCGCGCGTTCCGCTTTTCCGGCAGGCAAAACCGTACGGTCGAGCTCGACCTTCAGTTTGACCTCGGGAAGAACGGGGGCCTTTTTCTTTTTGGCGAATCCGGGTTGTCCACCAGCAAAAGCGAGCAACGCGGTGAGGAGGAAGAGGGAATATTTTTTCATGAAGTTTCGTTTGAATGGTTACTGATTTCAGAGAAACCATAGTAAACCACAAAGGACCCGAAACGTCGTCAGACCAGAGTAAAAGGAACGTCAAAAAAACGTCATGAACGGATTTGGCTTCAATGGGCCGGCCTGACAAAAACGCCAACAAACCAACCGACCAAAACCGTCACGCAAAAACTGATCAACCCGTTGAGCACGGGCCATAGGTCGAGGGAACCGGACGACCGGGCGAAGTGGATCGCCAGCACGGCGAGGAACCCGATGAGGGCGCCGATCAGGCCGCTCTGCCCACACGAGCGTTTCGTGAAAACACCAAGAAAAAAGATTCCCGCCACCGGACCGAGAGCCATCCCGATGAAGGTATTGTAAGAATCAAAGGCGGATTTCATGCCCGTATAGGCGATCAGGGCGGCCACCGAGATTCCGACGGCGCCGAGAATCAAAACCACTCGTTTTGCCACCTGCAATCGCTCGCTATCCGAAGACTCGGGCTTGAGCACGCGGCCATGAAAATCGGTCACGTATGCGGTGGCAACCGAGTTCAAGGAACTGGAAATGGTCGACTGGGCGGCGGCGAAGATGCCCGCCACGATCAAGCCCGAAACCCCCACCGGCAGGTTTTGGAGGATAAAGAACGGCAGGATTCCATCGTTTCGTTCCATGGCCGGGTCCAACAAGGCAGGTTGGGTTTGGTAAAAAGCATAGAGAGCTACGCCGAGGCTGAAGAAAAGAAGGGATCCGAGAATGGCCATGGGCATGTTCAGCCAGAGGGATCGGGCCGCTTCCTTTTCCGTAGGGGTCGACACGTAGCGCTGCACGACGTCTTGTCCCGCGGTGTAGGAAGGCAGGGAAGCAAAGCCGAAGCCCAGCAAAATGACCCACGCCGAATTGGTGGAGGAACCGAAATCCAAGGTTCCCCAGTCCGCGGTCAGAAGCTTGGAATCGGATTGGGTAACTTCGATAATCGCCCCCAATCCGCCCTCCATTTGGAAAACGATCACGAGGATGCAAAGAAGGGCTCCCCCGAGCAATACGATTGCCTGGATCGCATCCGTCCAGACCACCGCCTCCAATCCGCCCATTACGGTATAGGCGATGCAAAGAATCCCAATGGAAAGAATCGCCAGGTAGATATCGATATCCGTCACGCTGGACAAAGCCAAG
>JAURNO010000380.1 GCA_030830145.1 Verrucomicrobiota bacterium | reverse complement strand
TGGTCCACCAACAAGCCATTTGATTGAACTTCTGCTGGTCCGACTGCAGTCAAGTTCGGAGCAACAACTGGAACGACCTGTGCGTGTGCAAGGACGTCTTTTTTGGTAATTCTTCCACTCGGTCCAGAGCCACTGACGTCGCGTAATTCGATGTCTTGCTCACGAGCGATTTTTTTGGCAAGAGGCGAAGCAAAAATTCTATCGGCAGCCCCATCTTCTTGCAACTCGACCTCATCTCGGGTCGCTTCCTTTTCCGTCATAGAGAGAGTAGGTTGAGCTTCTATTTCTGGGCTCTGCGTCGGTTCCTCAACGTCTTCCTCCAATGCCATTTCAGGTTGCCCATGATCCTGCTCAGTCTGCTCAGGTACTTGTACTGAGGAAGGTAAGTCCTCGACTTCTTCACCCTGCTCCCCAACTGCCGCCAAAGCACTTCCAATTGAAACCTCTACACCCTCCTCGACAAAAATTTTGAGGAGAATACCGTCGTCAAAATTTTCTAGTTCCATCGTGGCTTTATCCGTTTCGATCTCGGCCAGTACATCTCCGTTCGAAACCGCATCACCTATTTGTTTGTGCCATTTTACGACAGTCCCAACGGACATCGTGTCGCTTAACTTAGGCATCTCGATAATTGTAGCCATGATAAGGGGGACTAAAAGTTAAATGAGCTCCATTGCTTTGCTCAGAACCCGGTCGTGATTCGGTATCTGTGCATTTTCAAGGGACTTGCTGTATGCTTGAGGGGCGTCTATGGCGGATACCCTTTTGATTGGTGCGTCGAGGTAATCAAAAGCCTGATCCTGTATAAGAAATGCAATTTGAGCGTCGACCCCGCAAAATGGTTTGTTTTCTTCGACCAATAAAACGCGATTCGTTTTACGGACCGATGATAAAATCGTTTCCGTGTCCAAGGGTCTGATGGAACGCAAATCAACGACCTCGGCGGAAACCTTGTGCGTTTCATCGAGTGTTTGGGCTACCTCCAATGCAGTATGAACGGATTTGCCGTGCGCAATGATCGAAAGATCCGAACCTTCTCGAACGACATTGGCTTTTCCGAGTGGAATGATGAAATCGTCCTCTTCGGGAACTTCACCCTGTAGGTTGTAGAGTATGGTATTTTCCATAACACAAACTGGGTCGTTGTCTCGAATGGCTGATTTGAGCATTCCTTTGGCATCGGCAGGCGTTGCGGGACATATTACTTTGATACCAGGGGTATTGGCAGCAAAGTTTTCTGGGGTATGGGAGTGAGTGGCACCTACGTTTGTTCCCCCGTTGGCCGGCCCTCTAAAAACGATCGGAACATTGATCAAGCCGCCGGACATGTAACGGACGTTTGCTGCATTATTAAAAATTTGATCGAAAGCAACATAGCAGAAGCTCCAAAACATAAACTCAACGACTGGCCTCATTCCCATCATGGCCGCCCCCACGGCCAAACCAGAAAAGGCAGCCTCGCTTATTGGCGTGTCGATAATCCTGTCTGACCCGAACTTTTCCAACATCCCTTCCGAAACCTTGTACGATCCCTTGAACTGAGCCACCTCTTCGCCCATGAGTACGACTTTATCATCACGCTCGATCTCCTCTGATAGAGCTTGGTTGAGTGCTTCCCTGTAAGTTATGGTGGCCATCTTTATAAAAGAAAATATCCGTTCATGGGGTTTCGAAAAACATAGTTCCCTGGGAAGTCTTGCTCGCAGGGTTGTCGGTTTCCCAGTAAATATCATCCATTAGCTCAGTTGGTTCCGGAAGGGGGCTAGCCTGGGCAAATTCTGCGGATGCTTCAGCTTCTTCTTTCGCCAATCGGTCAATTTCAAGTGCAGATCCCTCAGTTAGGTGTCCTTCGGCGATGAGCTTTTCCTTGTACAAATTAATTGGGTCTTTGCTCTTTTTGTATTCTTCGATCTCTTCCTTGCTCCGGTAGGTTTGGTCCGGGTCCGCAACCGAATGGCCACGATAACGATAGGTAACGATTTCGAGGACAGATGGCCGCGACTCGTTGTGAGCACGCTCCAAAGCATCGTTGATGGTATGGCGTACCTCGTACATGTCATGCCCATGAGAAACAGACCAATCAATGTCGAACATGTCGCCGCGACGAGCAAGAGGCTCCCCGGCCGAGTGTCTTGCTTCAGCCGTTCCCATGGAATAGCCATTGTTTTCGATTACGTAAACAACAGGAAGATTCCAAAGAGACGCTAGGTTAAGCGACTCATAAAAAGGGCCTTGGTTGGTTGCTCCGTCTCCCATGAAACAAAGGCATGAACCGGCTTTTTTATTAAACTTGAGGGCATAAGCAATGCCTAAACCCAAAGGGGTTTGCCCGCCGACAATCCCATGCCCGCCCCAGAAATTCTTGTCGGGTGCAAAAAAGTGCATGGATCCTCCTTTACCTTTGGAGCAACCAGTCTTTTTTCCGTAAAGTTCGGCCATGCATTCATCCATATCCATGCCTACAGCCAAGGCATGCCCGTGATCCCGATAGGCGGTAATGACATGGTCATCCTCTCCCATGACGGATACTGCACCTACGGCAACTGCTTCTTGACCTATGTAAAGGTGCAAAAATCCACCGATGTGACCCTGCTGGTAGGAACGAAGAGAACGTTCTTCGAATCTCCTGATCCGCACCATTTGCTCGTAAAGATTAACTCTCTCCTCAGGAGCGAGCGAGTGATTGATCTGTTTTTCTGAAAAATCTTCGATCCGAACATCTCCCACTAGCTCTTCCTCAACGGGGGAATCTTGTTTTTTTGCCGGAGAATCGTCTTCTTCTCCGTCCACAATCGTATCGTGATGTAGTCCTTCCATGAATTATTCTCTAGGGTGGTTAATCAGAGAAATCATTATCTCTAAAATGGGGAGATTCTTCAATCTTTAATTTCAGTGGTTGGTTCATATGGCACTCTGCCCGCACTCCCCAAAAACCCGCTTTTCGTTTATCGAATAGCGGCCATACCAATTGATGATCGGTTGGTGGAATTTCAAGCCCGTCAATGTCGCTTCGTGTATAAAAAGAAAAGGTGCCTTCATCGATATCGGGTGGGAGAGAGTTGAGTAACTTCTTGCAATCGAAGAGAAACATGAGCCAGTTCGTCGTGGATTCATAACCTTTTTCGGAAACATAACCAAAAAGCGTAAGATCGTTATCCGACAAAACGAGCCCAGTCTCCTCTTGCGCCTCCCTTTTGGCGCACTCGAAAGGAGATTCGCCTTTTGACATGTCCAGTTTGCCTCCGGGGGGACTCCACCTTCCCTTGTTCGGGGACTTGTTTCTGCACATCATCAGAACTTCATCTTCCCTATTGCGAATGAAGAGTAAGCAAGATATCTTGAATTCCATAATTTAGGCTTGTTAAATGTACTTTTGTAAAGAAAGGATATAGCGAGTCCAAACCCTAACTCCAGTTATCATGAAATTACTTATGTTGAAACTCACCGTTTTGATTTCTTTGTCGTTCGCTTGCAATGTTTATTCCAAGGAAGATGAGTTTGTCAGGCTTGCCGACAAAGTATCCATAGCCAAAGGAGAAAATTGGCTCAAAGCCACAGTGCCCTTTGTCTTGGTCAAACATCCCAAGTTCGAACGCTTGCAAAGAAGTCGCCCCGCAACATTGGAAGAGGCTCTTAACGTAGAGTACCTTGATAACGTGAAAGTAAAGCTCTACCTTTGCTTTAGTAACGAGTTTAAAAAGAAGCTCATCAATAACCGTGATTTACCCGATGCTCAGTTTTATCAGTATTACAGTGCCGATATCGAATACTCGACCATCAAGATCGATAGGTCGACCAAAACCGCCAACTTTCTTTTCCCCGCTCCACTCGCCGAGCGAGATGGTTTTTACAAAGGCGGGTACGTCAAGCTTATCGGATATGCGGTTGAGATTTCCCAAAACGGAGTTCCTTTTGAAATGAAGAACAGCATATCATTTGACAAATACGACCGCCAAACAGAAATCCTCAAAAAATTCAAAGAACAAGCAGCGGCCAATGCCGAAAAGAACAAAGGGGTTCTTGTGCCGGCGCATCTAGTCGAGCCAGGTTATTATGATTCATCTTCTGTCTTCAAGAGACAAGATGCGACCAACTATTAAAACTCCCCAAAACGTTATTTCCCACTGATACATCTACGCTCGTGTCGGAAAAAAAAGAAATAATAATTAACTGCGGAATTTCTCAGGTTTCTGCCGGAGTTTTCAGTAAACAGGGTGAAAATATCCTCCTTGAGCAAGTAGGATTGCAGACGCTCCGTTACAATTATTCGAGCGAGGAACAATGGCTTGACCACTTTTCGGAGGGACTCAAAGAGCTTTGTGCAAGAGAGAAGATCAAAGGAAATGCCAGGTTTATCTTTCCCGGTTGTCTGCTTTTAACCAAAACCATACGGGTCCCCCACGTAGAAGAAGAAAAGCAAAAGAAAATCGTTGCCTTTGAACTTATGCAAAAAATGCCTGTTCCTTTGACCGAACTCATTTGGGACTATCAAGTCATAGATGACGATGGCGTAGAGCAGGAAATATTAGCCTTCGCGGTCAAGCCGAAGGTGGCAGAAGATTTTTGCGAAAGGGTTATGGAAATAGGTCTTAACCCAGTACAAATTACGCCTGCCCCAGTTTTGGATTACAATGCAATGCGTGCATCCGGTATCGGACTGGAAAGTGGTGAGACACTCGTAGTGAACATAGGTGCCAGGTCGACTAATTTACTTTTTATAAATCCTACTGGTTTTCTTTTGCGGCCGTTAACCATTGGCGGTAACTCATTGACCCAAAATATTTCTGATAATTTAGGCACTCAATTTGAAAAAGCCGAGGAAATTAAAAAGAATTACTTTTCTGGAGAGGTCGCATTCTCCGCTGAGGATCCGAGCGTACAGTTACTGGAAAATTGCTCTAAACAATTTCTAGCCCGTCTGAGTCAGGAAATAACTCGCTCTCTTGTTACATACAAACGCTTAAAAAAAGGAAAATCACCGATCAGAATGTTTCTTGCTGGTCGTGGTGCACTGTTAAACCAACTGCCAGAATATCTCAGTCACAGCCAACGACTTGACATTGATTACTTCGACCCTCTTCAAACATTGGTACTTTCCGATAGCATTAGTCCGGAAATGCGTAATCTTCTACCTTTCATGCTCAGTGAACCAGTTGGATTGGCATCCTCGATATTTTCGAATGATCAGTCCTCTTTGACCAAGACGATCAATCTACTCCCTGAAAGCAAATTAACCAACCTAAATTTTAAAAGAAAACAACCACTTCTTTTGCTATCGGCTTTCCTTCTTTCCCTTACTCCTCTTCCTTCCCTTTTTACTAACTACCAAGAATCCGAAACGCTTTCAACCGACCGCAAACAACTCAAAGCCATCAAGAGCGACCTTCAAGAAAGTCTTTCGGGAATGGAGTCCAAAAGCAATACACTCGAATTCCTTCAATACTTTACCAAAGAAGTACACTCCAGGAACCAAGCCTACCAAGAACAGGGTAAAACGCTTTGGAAATTAAGGGTTTTGCTTAACCACCTACAAAATTCATTAGAGTATGAAGACATAACAGATACCTGGTTCGATGAATTCAAAATAACCGGAGAAAACTCATCTAGTAGAGCCCAACCCGGGGCAAGACCAAACCGCGCACTTCAGGATTCAACACCGGTACTCAAGCTCTCCGGGCGCTATCTTGTACGGCCAACTGTAGAATCCAATTCCGACAAAGATGCTCTACGGGATAATCTCATCGAACTAAATCAAAAAAAACAGAGAGCTCTCACCAGTCACCTGAAGGAACTTCCCGTCATCGCTGAGTTGAGAAGCGATGTTTTTAAAACTTCAGGAAAAGGAGATTTGGAAAACAAGTACTTCACTTATTTCGAGTTCGAAATTATCTTGGATTAACTTACGCAGTAATGAAATTTGTTACAAATAACATCGTTTTTCTTATCCTGTCTGCTGTGTTTGGATTCCTATT
>JAURNO010000379.1 GCA_030830145.1 Verrucomicrobiota bacterium | reverse complement strand
TCCATCGTTAGGATCCGGTTAGCACCCGCCGCAACCAAAAGGTTTGCCACGAGCTTGGAGGTGATGGGTACGCGAGGTTGATCTTTTCGATCCTGCCGGGCATAGCCAAAAAATGGTAGGACTGCGGTCACACGTGCTGCGGAGGCTCTTTTGGCCGCATCAATCATGATGAGCAACTCCATCATGTGCTGATTGGCCGGAGGAGACGTCGATTGTATGAGAAAAACATCGGTTCCCCTAATGTTTTCGTTAAACCTCACGAAACTTTCACTGTCCGGAAACGTGGTCACCAAGGCATCCCCTATGGGAACCTCCAGGTATTGACAAATTTCTCTAGCCAGTGGAGTGTTCGAATTACCACTAAAAATCTTTAGGTTCGTTTCCGCCTGCATAGCCAAGATCTACTTGTTGCCCGACTCTTCCGCAAACCTATTGAACAACTCGGGTAATTTTCTTTGTAAAACCGAAATTCTCTGGGCCAACTGAAAGGGCAGGGCAGGGTTACCCTTGAGAAACGCACCAGGCTCGACATCTTTGGTTATTCCGGCCTGACCTGCAATCTTTGCTCCTTTTCCAATTTTGAGGTGACCGGCAAAACCTGCCTGCCCTCCAACAACGACATGGTCTTCAAACTGAACGCTGCCACTAATACCCACCTGCGCGACAATCAAACAACCCTTGCCGATTTTGACGTTGTGACCGATCTGCACCAAGTTGTCGATTTTGGTGCCCGCTCCAATTCGGGTCTCATCGAAACGAGCTCGATCTATGCAAGAATTAGCCCCAATCTCGACGTCTTCCTCAACCACTACGACGCCTAAGTGAGGTACTTTCTCATGGCTTTCGCCGACTTGCTCGAATCCGTAGCCCTCCGAGCCGATGACCACACCTGCATTCAAGATTACCCGATTCCCAATCAAGCACCTTGATAGGATCTTGACCCCGGGATGAATTCTGCAGGATTCACCAATCCTGACATGATCTCCCAAGTGGCAATGAGAGCCGATTTCCGTATTAGGCCCAATGGTTGCCTGACTTCCAACAAAAGAAAAGGCACCGATAAAAACTCCATCTGCAATCCTTGCGTCCGGGTGAACATAGGCGGTTTCATGAATCCCGGAGGAGGGGGCAGGATAAATTCTCTTCTCCAACAAACGACAAATTTCGGCCAACCCCCGTGAGGGTTCCTTCATTCTGATAAAAAGCTGGTTTTCTTTGGGCTCTCCAACATAATCCTCGGGCAGCAAAACCACGGAGGCCAAGGTCAAGGGAACCTGAGATTTGTATTTTGAATTTCCAAGGAATGAAAGGTCTTCCGCCCTTGCCGTATCCAAGGATGAAATACCCTTGATTTCGGTTACCGATGTGCCGCCATTGACCGCTACGTCAGGAAGAAGGGGAAGAATCTCTTCAAGGGTCAGGCTTATGATCATTGAATCCCCCAAAAAACCGCCCTAGAAATTCATTTTTTCTTGGTTGCGGAAGCGTTCAAGGTCACGATTACATCCTCCGTAACATTGAACTTATCGCCGACGTAAAAGACTCCCAACTGGGTTTCGGATGAGTTCAACACGATATCAACTCCTTTGGCTCCGGCTACTTTTTGGACTGCCGTTCGAATATCCCCCAAATGCTCAACCAGCAAGTTTCGCTGTCTCTGGGCAATTGTCGCTTTGGTTCTCTTGTCATAGGCAATCATATCGTCTTGCTTCACCTTGGCTTCCTTGACCTTCTCTTGATACTTGGCTTTCAGGGCGGTGCTTTCAAGATTGGGGTTCCTTAATTTTTCCTCCATTTCCTTGAGCTCATTTACTATTTTTTCAAGCTCCGCTCTGAATATTTGGAGTTCTTCCATGGCGATTTTCTTGGATTTGTCCAAGCGCTCACGGGCATCCTTTACTTTTTGATACCCGTCGAAGACTTTTTGCACGTCAACTACTGCAATCTTTTGAGCGTGAGAAAAGGTATTGAGAAAAAGGAACGAACAAAGAGCAAGGATGTGACTGTATTTAATCATTGTGGATGTTTTTGAGTAATTGAAGACAATTTAAAATCGGGTTCCTCCTGAAAAATGGAACTGGGGGGATCCTCCCGTATCGGAAGGATCACTGACCGGGAATCCCAAATCAAGACGCAAGGGCATTCCCATGACCATTATTCGCAGACCAAGCCCCCAATTGTCATGCCATCCTTGAAGTCCGTCACCAGGGAAAAACTTGAAGTCGCCGGTCCGCAAGAATCCTCCGTCGTAGAAAAAAGCAAAACGCAAGGGATCCGCGACTTTGAAAGTGTACTCCGCGCTCAAGTAACTGTAGGAGTTGCCCCCTGCCGGCTCGCTTGAAATTTGTGGACCGGCTTCCCGGTAATCCCAACCTCTCAAATTATAAGGGCCACCCAGGAAAAACTTCTCGAAGAAGGGCACATCCGAATCCTTGCCGTCGAACCGACCCAAGGTGCCGGTCCGACCACTAACCGTAAGAACCTGCTCCATGGCATCAAAAGT
>JAURNO010000026.1 GCA_030830145.1 Verrucomicrobiota bacterium | reverse complement strand
GCGCGACATACCATGAAACAACGGGCTAATCCAAAAGGTTACCAGTCCGCCCAGAAAGCTAAAAAGGAGCATGGCGATGCCTAAATTGCCAATCGCCCCCATTTCCAGAGGAGCAAATCCAAACCCTTCAAAGAAGGCCGAACTGTGCAAAAGAAAATTAATGATCCAGAAGGCAGCCAACATCATCAAAGCGGAAAGACCGATCATCTTCGGGATGTGTCCTTTCTTGTAGTGTCCAATTTCGTGAGCTAGCACCGCCTCCAGCTCTTCCTCGCTCAGCTGCTCAATCAAGGTATCGTAGAGCACAATACGGCGAAATTTCCCAAAGCCGGTAAAGTAGGCATTGGAGTGTCCCGAGCGCTTGCTGCCATCGATGACCTGTATGGTCTTGGCCTTAAATCCAGCCCGGTCCGAAAGCTCCATGAGCCGGTCTTTCAATGGTCCCTCCTCCAGCGGCGAGAGCTTGTTGAACAAAGGCATGATCAGCATGGGGTAAAGGACCATCATCAGCAACTGGAATGCCATCATAATGACAAAGGCGTAAATCCACCACGCGCTACCCAGCCAACCTACCAGGCTAATCAGAAGCCACAACAACGGAAACCCAATCAAAAACCCGATCGCTGCTCCCTTGATTTTGTCCGTTACCCAGAGCTTCACGGAGCTTCGATTGAAGCCAAATCTTTCCTCAATCTTGAATTGGCTCCAGTATTCGAAAGGAATTCCGGGAAGGCCGATCAGCGTTGTCACCACTATGAGGAACAATGCGGAGTACATGTTGGAGTCTCCAAACTGCTCACTCCACCAGCCGAAGAGGACGGGCAACACGCCACTTAAAACAACGAGTGCCACAACCGCCGCGTCAAATACCAAAACGACCGAGCCAAATCGGCTCTTGGCCAAAGTGTATTCATTTGACTTGGCGTAAGTCTCCGCATCCATCACGTCGCCCAGTCCCTCAGGCGCTTGATCGGAGAATTTCAATACATGACTCCGATTGACGGCCTCCAAGACTAGTTCGGCCCCCATTTTGAGAATAAGGGCGGTAGCGAAAACGATTTCCAGTGTCGTCATTGCCGAGAATCTGATGCGAAGCAGCGGAGTCTGTCCAGCTTTGATCAAGCTTTCCATCGTTTCAAGCGGACGCCCGCTTTAAGGGCCTTTCTTGAAGCGAGCAAAACATGATCTTGTCATAAGATCCCCTCCTTCCATACTTTTGCCCTGTGACCAAAAAGGCTAAAGACAAGGAGCTCTCATTTGAAGAGGGACTGGAAAAGCTCGAGGCAATCGTTGAAGAAATGGAAAGCGGCGAATTGAACTTGGACGACCTCGTTAAGCGGTATGAAGCGGGTTCGAAGCTGCTCGTCCATTGCGACAAAAAGATAAGCGAGGCTGAGGCGAAGATCGAGATCCTGCGCAACCAGGACGCCGAGAATCCGGAATTCGAAAATTTCGATCCAGACAAGTAGACAAAATTTAGACCTATAGGGTGGACAAGAACCAATGATTCCCTTCTCTTCCCGATTTTATTTTCCAATCTTTTGAACACGAGCCAACAGTCCGAAGCGAACGGGAACGACCCATTTCCCTTGCTCAACGCCATCGAGAAGCCTGCCGACATCCGATCATTAAGCTCGGATGAGCTAACGAATCTTGCCGCTGAAATCCGAGCTAAGCTGATTGATGTCACTTCGATCAATGGCGGTCACTTGGGACCGAACTTGGGGGTGGTCGAGCTGACTATCGCCATGCACCTCGTCTTTGACACCCCCAAGGATCAATTCGTGTTCGACACCTCACACCAAGGATATGTCCACAAGCTCCTAACAGGAAGAAACGGCAAAGAATTCGACAAGATTCGCAAGAACAGTGGCATAAGCGGATTCCTCGCTCGGTCTGAAAGTCCACACGACTCATTCGGAGCCGGACATGCCGGAACAGCCCTTTCTGCCGCGCTGGGCATGGCTGCCGCCCGTGACCAGCTGGGCTCCGATGAGCATGTCGTGGCGTTATGCGGCGATGCCGCCTTCACTTGCGGCATAACGATGGAGGCCCTCAACAATGTCGCCTCAGCGACCAAACGTCTTATCATCATTCTCAACGACAACGAATGGTCGATTGCGAAAAACGTTGGAGCTATCTCGAAATACCTTAACGAACTGATCACCAATCCAATTTACAACCGCCTTCATCACGATTTCGGCACTTTTCTACAAAAGGTGCCCGGTGGAGAGCAGTTGCTCAAGATAGGGAAAAACGCAGAGAAAGGCTGGAAGAGCATCATGGTGCCCTCTTCCATTTTTGAGACTTACGGTGTCCGCTACTTCGGACCCATCGATGGGCATGATCTTCCTCTGCTGACTCGCAATCTTGAATTTGCCAGAGAGGCGAATGAGCCCGTGATTCTTCATGTAGTCACCAAAAAGGGAAAAGGCTATCGCCCTGCGATCGAAAAACCCGAGAGCTTCCACGGGACAAGCCCCTTTGAGATTGATTCCGGCAAATCAAAGTCATCTCAATCAGTCGTCCCTCCAAACTACCAGGACGTCTTTGGCCATGCGCTCGTGCGCTTCGCCAAAAAGGACAAATCCATTGTCGGCATCACCGGCGCCATGCCTTCCGGTACCGGTTTGATCCATCTTTCCAATGAGCTTCCCGACCAGTTTTACGATGTAGGGATTGCGGAGGAGCACGCGGTACTTTTTGCAGCGGGGCTCGCTACGAAGGGCATCAAGCCGGTTGTCGCGATCTACTCGACGTTCCTCCAGCGAGCGTTCGACCAGGTCATTCACGATGTTTGCCTGCAAAATCTACCGGTAGTCTTTTGCATGGACCGTGCGGGACTTTCCCCCAACGACGGCCCAACCCACCACGGTCTTTTTGATGTAGCGTATGTGCGCTGTGTTCCCAATGCCGTCGCTATGCAGCCAAAAGACGAGGATGAGCTGGTAGATATGATGCACACGGCCATCCAGCTGAAGCGACCTGTTTTTGTTCGGTATCCTCGCGGCGCTGGAACCGGAGTTAAAATTAAGTCTAAACCAAAGGCTTTGGGTGTGGGACAAGCGCAAGTCTTGCGGGAAGGAGACGATCTGGTTCTCTGGGCCCTTGGTCCCATGGTTCGGGACGCTTTGGAAATCAGTGATCGTCTCAAGCTGGAGGACGGACTCTCCGCGGGAGTTGTGAACGCTCGGTTCATCAAGCCGTTAGATAATGAGCTGCTCCTTTCCCACGCAAAAGAGAATCGTCTTATCGTTACCCTCGAAGACGGAGTCTTGTCGGGCGGTTTTGGCAGCGCCGTTCTGGAAGCATTATCCGAGTGCGAAATGACAACTCCTGTTCATCGAATCGGATGGCCGGACGAATTCGTAGACCACGGGTCCGATATTGCGACCTTGAGAGCAATCGGGGGACTCTCATTTGACGATATGATATCCGGCATTCGCAAAAAACTTAAGACGCCGTCTGTTGCCGTCTAGTACAGACTTCCCGCTTCCCGTTAAGCAACCGTTGAAAGCACGGCTCATTGGCTGGCTTTCCTCAATGGAGCGTTCCCTTTCCGCTTTTCCGGCAAGCCTTGGGCCTATCTACACGAGGTTTTTCCTGAACTTCCTCCGAAACAATGTCTTGATTTCGCGGTCAATCGCAACTCACTGGACACAACTCAATGAAACGACCGATAACCCTCCAAAATTCTCAAGGTAACAAACCCATATGAGCAACTGGGCTGAACGAATTAGAAACGAAGTTGGAACCGCTGTGATTGGACAGGAGATCGTGATCGAGCGAATGCTCGTCGCTCTTCTTGCAAATGGGCATGTCCTGCTGGAAGGCATGCCAGGACTGGCCAAGACACTTCTCATCAAAAGCCTGGGGACCGCCCTTGGGATGCAATTCGAGCGCATACAGTTTACCCCGGATCTCCTGCCAAGCGACGTGGTGGGAACGATGATCTTCCAGCCAAAGGACGGACAATTTGTACCCCACCGTGGCCCTGTCTTCGCTAACATGCTTTTAGCGGACGAGATCAACCGTGC
>JAURNO010000378.1 GCA_030830145.1 Verrucomicrobiota bacterium | reverse complement strand
CGGGGCCTGGGAAAATTGATTTGTACGTAGGTAAAAATAGAGTAAAGTCAGCAATCCCCGAGGCCGATGCTGTTGACCGCCTCGTGAATCTCATACAAGAAGAAGGGAAATGGATCGAAGCCTGAACAACCTTACTCCCGACTTGAAAAACGCAGACCACGAGCTGAGTGAAAGAATTTTGTGTGGCCATTCGGCAGTTTTATCCCAGATCGACTACTTTCGTGAAAACTTCGGAAAAACCGTAAGCTCATGGAAAAAAGACGGCACTCGCGTTACGGTGGTGGACGAAACCATATCGGAAAACCTCTTTCTTCCTCTCAGGAGTTCTTTCCCCAAGGACGATTTTTGCTCGGAAGAAGAAGCCGAGACCCCGCAACCCGTTCCTCTTGAAGCTGAATTTTGCTGGTTGCTCGACCCTGTCGATGGAACGAACAACTACGCGGTCGGAATTACCGAATGCGGAATTTCCCTTGCCCTGCTTCGCCGAGGGGTTCCCATTTACGGGTTCATTTACGACTACAGCCGGGACAAGTTGCTTCAGGGAGGCCCCGGGTTCGGAGCAATCGAAGGTACTTCCCCCGTGCAAGCGGCGACGCAACTAGTCAACGAAAAGCTTACCTTCTGCATGCATTTCCCCATACCAACCGACGACCTCGATACCCTCCGACCCAAGCTCATGGAGTGGCGGATACGTTGTCCGGGTTCCGCCGCCATTGGATTGGCCAACGTGGCAACCGGACGGCTGGACGGCTGTCTGGAATTCCGCCCCAAGCCTTGGGATTGCGCTGCCGGTTACCCGATCTGTGTAGGAGCGGGTGCCTCTTTCGACTTCGTTCGGGAGGCCTGTTTTCCCATGACCTCCTTTACCCCTTCCATGCCATCCTTTCCCTTCCGAGCCGGGTCGAAGATCTTCATGGATGAAACGAGTCGGGCTCTCGGACTGGAAAGATCCTAGTAAATACGAAAGCGAGACAGGGCATGCTCACCACTCGCAGTCAAGCAGAGCAACTCGTAATGCCCTGAACCTACCTTTGCTCGCTTGGACTCTTCGGGACCCAGTGGCCGACCATTCAGAAACCAAAATAATTCGCCGGTTGCATTCGCTTTCGGTCGAATCTCAAAATCATCACCTAGTTTGCGGTAAACACTCCCTGTTTCAGGACGCTGGATTGAAAGGGCACTCTTTTCGGGAATAGGAATAGGGGAATCAATTTCCCAAGGAACAGGCCCAGGGGGTGCATGGGTGCTTCGAATGCGGGGCAAGTTGAAAACCCCCGCAACAAGAGGTTCGGCAGCTTTGGTCCCTACGAAGGCCTGATCCCCCATGCCGGACAATCGACCGACCCATACCCCCACCGCATACTTTCCGTTATGCCCGACCGTCCAGGCATCTCTTCTGCCCGAAGAAGTCCCGGTTTTGCGCATGAACCACGGAATCGAGCTCGTCGATTGGTTTTCGAATTCCGAAGAAGGAAGTCGCCAGGAAGACAACTCTTCTCCCAACCAGGCACAAACGTCTGCGTTCAGAACCTTGGCATCCACGAGCGGATCACTCAAATAATAACGAAGGTTTCTCCGGACTCCTTTTCGTCCGAGGGTGGCATAGGCATTCGTAAGATCGAGCAAATTAGTCTCCACAGCTCCCAAAGCAAAGGCAAGGCCACCCCGGCCAACCGCATCCCCCCTGAAACGAACTCCACAAGCCTCTGCAATTCCTGCGGACTTGGCAGCTCCCACTTCCCGGCAAACTTGCAAGGCGGGCAGGTTCAAAGAAGTACGCAAGGCATCCCCTGCCGTTACCTCCCCCGAGAAGGTACGATCGAAATTCTCGGGGTTCCACCCGGCAAAAGCAGTTTGGCTATCGGACAAAATTGTGTTCCCGTCCAATCGCCGCTCCGCTGCCGCCGTGGCATAGATGAAAGGCTTCAAGGCCGACCCTGGGGACCGCCACGCTTTCGCCGCATTGACCTGCCCTCCGGAAGGATCTTCGAAATCCACGCCACCGAGCATCGCGACGAGGCCACCCGACTCGATCTCGATTACCACAACCGCCATGTCCGAACCAACCGGCAAGCCCAAAAGGCGTTGACGGGCCAGTTGCTCGATTTCGGCCTGTAGTCGGGAATCCAAAAAGGAAAGCCCCCCTTCCGGACGGGACGAAAGGGCCTCCGTAACAAAATGCCTGGCCGATTTCCCAGACAGCAGTCCAAGCTCAAGTTCAATCCGCTCAGCCGTCAGGTCACGAGCCAGCTCAGGGCTGATCATCCCCTCCTCCAGCATTCTGTCCAACACCTTGTTGCGTCTTTTAAGAGCGGCTTCGGGATATCGATCCGGACGCAAACGGGCGGGAGATTGAGGAATGCCAGCCAGCAAGGCTGCCTCGGGCAAGGAAAGTTCTTTTGCGGACTTTCCGAAATACCGTAGTGACGCAGCCTCCGCACCCTGCAGGTTGCCACCGTAAGGAGCAAGGTTCAAGTAAGCTTCAAGCACCTCGCCCTTCGACAAACAAGCCTTTGCCTGCCAGGCTCGGGCAGCCTCGGAAAGCTTGGCCTCGAGGGTTCGAGGCCGAGGGTCGAGCATCCGGCAAAGTTGCATGTCCAGAGTACTTGCCCCTGAAACGACCCCACCGGCAAAAAGGTTCTGCAGGCAAGCCCGGCTCACTGAAATGAAGTCGACTCCCGAATGCTTGTTGAAGCGTTCGTCCTCGACGGCAATGGTCGCTTGCCTGAGCCACGGCGAGATATCTTCGAGGGGGACGGGCAGTCGCCATTGTTCGTCAACGGTCAATGAGCGGGCAAGCGGACGACCTTCCCGGTCGGAAAGAACCGCGCTCTGCGGCAGGGCTTCGAGTCGTTCCAACGGAAAGGGATTCTTCGCCATGTGCCATGGCAAGACAACGCCTGCCGCCACGCCCAAAAGGACGAACGAAAAAAGAAGGCGTTTCCGCCTCAACGCGAACCATCGCCTCCAACCGGTCATCGAAGCGAAACCGTGACCATGCCACTCTCTCCCAACGAATGCTGAGCCTCGTCATACATACAGGAAGCCTGAATGGGCGGGGCAAGAAACTCACCGCCCGCAACGGCTCGCATGGCATAGCGGAAAACCTGGGAAGAAGGCTTGGCCGGGGCGAAAAGAACAATGCGGTCATCGAGAAACTCCGTACGGTCGGCACGACTGCTCGGTTTTAATCTGATCGCCCTCCCCGGCGTTCTCCCGGCAGACGTTGCTAGCCTGGGGTTCTCGACCGCAAAACCACCCGGAAGGGCATCCACCACGGCCACGTTTTCCAGGGCAGGCCCTTGGGCCTGTAGCATTACCTCGACCCAAACCAAATCACCCACCGAAACCTCCAATGACTCGCCACCGTCGTTCGTCCAATCCCTGATCACTTCCCCCTCCGAGTTCAACCACCGCCTGCGGGCCTTGATCCCCCTGTCCACGGGCTGGAGATCTTCGGGGGAAACCAAGCCCTCGGTCTTGATCGAGACAAAGATTTTCCCCGTACCCGAAGACGAAACTTCAAGATCCTCCGTGCCGGCGAAGGAATGACCCTTAGCCTGGTCCGAGGAAAAAGGGGCACCTTCCGAACCGCGAGTCGAAACGCTTCCCGAAAACTCACTTCCCTCCCTTGCCATGATCGAATGAAGTTTGCAGAGCGAAGCCAAGGCCAAGCCATTGTCCAAGGTACTTGGCCAACGACCGTCCCTCCGGGCCAACAAAATCCGTTCCTTCAAAACCTCCACCCAAGGATGTTCGTCATCAAGATCAAGCAGGACCGAAAGCATCGTGGAGCAGGCCGCCACGTCCGAGGTAAGCCGTCCGTCGTAGGTACGGTCGACCTTTTGGGAAAGAGCGCCTTCCCGCAGGCACTGACGAGCGAGATCGGGCCGTCCGCTCGCCAACCAAGCTCCGGCCAACCTTGCGAGAGCCGAAAGGTCGAGGGCATCCGCCTTGTCGAGAAGGTAACGCTGTCTCGATTTTTCAGGTTTTCCGAAGGTGGCCAAGACCTGACAAACGAAAGCCTGCTCATTCAAGTCATGTTGGCCCGCACGAAGCGTTTTACGCAGGTACGAAGTCAACCCTGTCAGAAAAACCTCATCGATCTCAAAACCCGCCTTCCTGGCTTCCATAAGAAAACCAGAAGCGTAACAAGTCGCCCAAAGGTAAGGATCCTTTCCTCCCGGCCAATAAGCCAAACCTCCCGAAGTCGTTTGCATCAACTCCAGTCTCCTGATTCCCGCCCGTACCGACTCCTTCGCGAACTCGGCCTTTCCGCCATCAAGCAAAACGGAAGCGTAAAGCATGGGCATGGCCTTGCTCGTGGTCTGCTCCGCACAACCATAAGGAAAACCGAGGAGTTCGTCGAGGGCCGGAACCAATTCGGTCACCGGGGAAGAGGAAATCGTTACGGTTCTGAGCAAGCCGTTGGGAAGGAACCGTTCAGGCGCCGGAAAAGTCATCTTCTCCCCGGCCTTCAAAACAAAAGTCCCGTACTCCGCGTCAAGCGAGGCGGCGGGCCGAACCGGAAAGGCTCCTTTTGCCAAGGTTGATTCACCTTCTACGGAAGCCCGCACGGAAACAAGGACCTGGCCCATCCCACGCTGTGCTTCTAGTTCAAACCAGGTTGTCACGGAAGCACCGGCGGAAACAGGGATGGATCGCTCGGGATCGTCCAGCAAGCGAACCGGACCTGCCAGCTCAAAAACCGTCTCCACCACCCGATCCTCTTTCGTTGAGTTGAACAGGGTTACCGGCGAGAGAAACTTGTCCCCCGGAGCAACGAACCTAGGCAACGAAAGTTCAGCCAACAAGGGAGAAGTCACGGTAATCGAACTTTCGCTCGAGCCGAAAGAATTTCCCGCTACCGCAACGGCCATGAAGCGCAATTCTCCCGTAAAATCGTCTGGCAAAGAAAAGTTCGCTTGCACAAATCCGTTCTCATCAACGGGAACGAACTCCTTCCAGAGGATGACGCTTTTGAGCGGCCTGGCCGGAACCAGGGAACGCCGCAACGCTCCTCCCCCCGCTCCGAATCGCTCCATCGAGCTAGACCGTCTGTAATCCTGAAAAAGCTCAAGGTAAAGATCACCCGAATCGACCTTGGCCCGCCACGGAGCAAAAAAGGAATCGCCCGGTGAAGGCGTATCGAAGTCGGTGACCGACAAGACCCCCTCGTCCACCGCCCAAAGGTGTACGAACGCATTCTGCCCCGAAAGGTTGCTGCGAACACGAACTTCGACTTCCGTACCCGGTCTTGTCTTTTCGGGCAGTTGCAAATCCAGTTCTATTTCACGCTCCGTAAAATCGGTTGCCAAGCGGACCATCCCGTAAGCCCGGTAGGGTTGCCACTCCGAAGACTGTGCATCCAAAGGGCGGACCACCGAAGCGGTAACGAACGCCCCGCCAGGCATATGAGATGGCAGAGGAACCGACAGCTCTTGCTTTTGAGGGCCAATCGATACGCTCTTGCTCCAGACCACCCGGTCGGTTTCCAAGGTCAAAAGCAATTGGCCGGGAAAAGGAGAGTCAACCGATACCTTGGCAACGTCACCAGGAAGGTAAGATGGTTGGTCGACCGTCAAATCGACTCGATGAGGCGAGCGGACGACAGCAGCGGGACTGCCGGGAGAAATCACTTGAAATCGCACCTTCGTCAAAGTCCCTCCGACAAGATCGCGGGTAACGATCCGCCATAAACCCGGTTCGTCGCAAATCATCTCCACCTTGGAGTACCGCTCGGAATCCGAAACTTTCTCGACAAGAAACTTGGAGCGCTCGACGGGTTCCTCCCGTTTGCTCCAAGTCCAAAGGCCGTTGACACGACGATGCACCCAATCGGACTCGATTTTTTCCAAAACGACCTCGACTTCACCGACGGGAACTTCTTCCGCCAGAGGTTGAACCGCAGTCAACTCGACGGAGAAGGGTTCGTCGGTTAAAACTGCTTCTCCCATGGCAACTCGGATACCGATCATCCTGGAAGCCTGAAGTTTTTTCAGCTCAAAGGAATCACTCACCGTGCCTCCGCCCGGAACGGTCACCGAAACATAGCCCGAACCTTGCCAAAAACCAGGAGTCAATCGATCGGTCGAGGGAAAGATCAAAGCCTCCCCATTCTCATCGGTCTGGCATTGGATGGAATCAAAGGCAACTTTTTCGGCGGCAGAGGGATCTCCAAAGGAAAAGTCCTCCAAACCAACGGCCTCGAAGGGAACCTGCTTCCATTCACCGCTTACCTTGAAAGTCGAGCCGGAAGCGGCCACTCCAAATAAGTACCGGCTGGATATTTCGATCTCCGGCGATTCGGCCAACCCGAACCAGGACTGCACCGGTTCGCTCTCGACCTGGAGGCGGACGGGAACGAAGGCTTCCACTCCGGTCCGCAGAATGGCAATTTCACGATCCGTCCCCGGGAGAAACAATCCGAATTCCCAAGTCCCCGTCCAGGCTTCCGACGGAGTCTGAAACTCGTGATGAAAGAGCCCACCCTTTTCAAGCCTTATGGGAAGAGATTGAGCCATTTTTCCATCCGGGCGGAAAACCCGTAGTTCGAGAGGTGTTTCAGGATCAGGCGACTCCCCCTTTTGGTCTCGGACGATCCCCGTCAAACGAACGAATTCCCCCGGGCGACGTACACCTCTTGCCGCATAAAGATAGGCGTCCAGGCCAACAACAGGTTCCCGACCGTCCTTGGCTACCTTGGGAAGGTCCCATTTTCTCTGATCAAGACGGCGAAAGCTCAAGTCCTCCCCTTTTTCCGCAAGAACGACCCAAGGGGCTCCCGCCGGATGATCCTCCGGTGCGGTCAAACCGACCAATCCTTCCGCGTCCGTGGTTCCCACGGCCAAAGTTTGGTTCGTGGTGGAAAGCACCGAGACCCGTACTCCCTCGAGTGGCTTGCCGCCCGCGAGGGAGGTCACCCAGGCATGTACGCCTGCGGGATGGACCTTGGTCGTGATCATCAGGTCCGTCACGGCCACCACCGCCTGATCATTGTGCCATCGGCTCTCTTCGTTCTGAGCTTTGACATAATAAAGACCGAGCGGTTTCTCAATCCAGTCCCTCAAATTGACTACGCTCAAGCAAATCGAACCGTCCCCCTGCCGAATTGGTTTGACCGTGGAAAAAAGCTCCTTTCCGATCCGCTCTGGATTGTATCGCGAATCACCGCGCAAATGAGAACCAAGGTTGTTCGGATAAATCTTCGTGGCGCTGAGCCTTAGGTTGTCGATGGAGCAGGTCTTGATTTCGATCTCCAGGTTCCCCTTCGGACTGAGTACCCCATGATCCTGGACAAAGGACACCTCGGGCCGACGCTTGGGCAATACGAAAGGAAACTTCGCTCCCGCAGGAAGAACCTCGCCATGAAAGGAACGAAGATCACTTTGAACCGTAGCCACGAAATGGCGCTCCCGTCCCTTGAAGGAACCATAAAGACGAATCCCTTGCCGGTTGAGACTGACCACGAGGTCGTCTACCTTGGGAACGAGGGTAACGGCAGGTTTTTCCTGCAACGCATCAAGGCTTTGATTGAAACGCAGTTCCACGGAACATTTTTCATCCGTCCCAAGTCTCCAAGGGGTCCGGGCGCTCAGGGCCCCAAAAGCCGGGGCAATGGAAATTTGGGTAATAAAATCTTTCTCCAAACCCAAGGGCCCCTCGACCCCGGGCATCCCCTTCTTCAGGCTAACCTCGAAAATTCGCTCCTCAGGTCTTTCGAGCAGGACGGCATGAATTCGCCTTCTCCCAGCACTCATAACCTCTTTGCCCAAAACCTTGCCGTTTGCATCAACCGCCTCGAAGAATTCGTCGAGGACGGCAGGTTCGACCTCCTGGTTAAAACGGAACTCGACCTCGATTCGGTCGCCCTTCCGGCCCGACTCCACGCATCTTTCCACGCGCAAAGGAGAAGTTCGAAAAGAAAATTCCCGCTCATCCCGAAGAGGTCGACCCAATTTTACGGCAAAACGGTCAGTCGCTTTCATGGAATAAAGATTCCCTTTGAGAAGAGGTTCATCCAGTTTGAACTCCATTGCGTCCTTCCTGTTCCAGATCCAATTTCCCTGCGCCGCAGGCTCGATTAGAAAAGGGCTCCATCCAACGGCCTGGCCGATCTTTTCTTCTCCAATCAGACCCTCATTGAAAACGACCAGCAAACGGTCCGCTTTTTCGGCCCGTTCCTTCGGTACAACGGTTACCACCCGTAAGCTCTTTTCATGAATGCCCGCACCACCCTCACGCCCTGCCTGCACCAACTCGTTTCTGATCCAAAGCAAACCACCTGCATTCAATGCAAAAGCCACCACGACCCATTTCCACACCATACTCTTTTTCATAGATTCCTTTTTTCCCGACTGTTGTACTTATCACCGTAAACCATCAGGACTCCCATCCCTTTAAACCAACGGCAAAGCGTAAGACTACCAACGTCGCCAAAACGTTCGATTTGTCTTGCAAGCAAGCAATTACAACTTGACCCGAAGCGTCAACCCCTTAATGGTTGTTAGCCTTTCCACGCGGGCATAGTTTAGTGGTAAAACCCCAGCCTTCCAAGCTGGTGTCCTCGGTTCGATCCCGAGTGCCCGCACCACCCCACTCCCCGGTTACCTGTTCGTACTCCAATCAGACGATCGTACGGACATCTCCTGTTTCCCATCGATTCCAATCCAATGATAGGAGTCGAAGGTTATCGATCAATTAGCAAACATTTAAGGCGAAATCCCGATTCATCGCAGGGCGTGAAACAAGGATAGCCTGGAATCTCATTGATCTTCTTCTAGCGGCTCATCAACCGAAATCGAAGTGCTCTCACCGCCCGGTCCCCAAGTTTGATGACTGACCCTTTTGCCTTTTTCATAAAGCGCCTGGTAGGCTTTGCGACCATTTTCGTGGTAACCCGTGAAGGTATCGGTCTCCACACCGTTTTCATAAAAACCTTTCTCCTGAATCTTTCCATTTAACCACCAAGTTGTCGATGGACCATTCAGTTTTCCGTTCAGATAGAAGACTTCCTTCATCTTGTTTCCATTGGTCTGCCAAATTGTATTTCTTCCCTCCAGCACGTTATCCTGCCACCCTTCTTGCTTCCAAATCCCACCATCTTGCCGCCAATAAGTAAAGGGCCCGTGCAGCTTTTCGTTGAGGAGGTTATATTCCTTCCATTTTACTCCGTTCTCATGCCACCAGGTAACCTTGCCGGTTTTTTTGCCGTCGACATAATTCACTTCCCTCAAGACGTGACCATTCTCATAATAAAACTTAAGAGGGCCGTTCATTTTGTCGTTTTTCCAAGAAACATCTTTGAGCTTGGGTCCATCCTCATAAAATTCAGAAACGAGAAATTTGCCACCTTCGTCGAAATGAACCTCTTTCCACTTCCGCCCATTCTGATACCACCAGGTCGAAAGGTTCACTCTTTTGCCCATCTCCCACTGGACCTCTTTCAACCTCTCACCATTTTGATACCACTCCGTCCAACCACCATCCCTCACACCATTCGTAACTTCGTATTCCTTTTGCTTCACTCCATCGCTCCAGAAAGTTTGAACCGTCCCCGTGAAGAGTCGTTCAGTACCATAATGATAAATGATCCCCTCACGCCATGAGACTTCGGATTTCCCCACCGTTGGGTTTTCTGCCAAGCAAGGAAGCCAAAGCACCGCAAACAGAATGGGGGAGGAAAAAGACTTCATATGGTTTAAAAGTATGCTTTGCAGGGGAATCGTCAAGGTGGATGCGCCCCTCAAAATAAAGAGGGAATCACGGATGCCTCCATTGACATAATGTTTGAATGAAACTTTCTAGTACAAATTCTGACCAATTCAGGAGAAGACGAAAAAAGGATTTGGTGAAAGTCAGCGGGACGCTTCCGCAGCCCGCCGGATTCGATCCTCGAAGGGAGGATGGCTTGAAAAGTATTTCAATCCTTCGCCTTCGCCGTGTTCCTCGTGTAGTCTGCGCAAAGCATCACCGAGAGAATGAGGTGAAAGACCTGCATCAGATAGCATACGGAATGCATAATCATCAGCCTCGCTCTCAAATTCCCTCGAGTAGGCACCGTGCATGAAGGCGGCAGGAAGGGCGTTGAGCGATTCCTGAAGAGTGTCCGTGGCTTCGCCAATGACGAGGAACGACAGCACCGCGATGGCGGAATCCTGAAGGATTTGGCGAAGGGAGTGACGCTCGACGACATGCCCGTACTCATGAGCGAAAACTGCCAGTATTTCGGCATCCGACTTAAGCAAGTCGATCAGCTCATCCGTAAAGACGATCACCCCGTCCGGCAAGGCAAAGGCATTGGCCCCCAATTCCGCCCCTCTCCGGAAAACAAGTCGATAACCGGGATTGGAAAGTTCGGGGAAAGTTCGTCTCACCAGTCCCTGAATTTCGTTCTTTCGCGCCGCGGTCAATTCAGTGGGTTCCAAAACAAGACGATCAAGAAGCTCAAGACTGAACTCGGAGGTGCTGTCAAGGAGGTCATCGGGAAGCTGATGAGCCACGCCTTCCGCCAAAGGAGGAATTCCGTAGGAAACAAACCCCCAAATCAAAAGAACCGTTAGGACGAGAGAAGCCAATGCGTATCGTATTTTCCCCTCCAAAAAGGAAACCAAACTTCGAGGTTTGCCAACGGACTTCAACCATTCGTCCACCAGGTCGTTTTCTCTTGTCTCGAAACCCGATTGATCGGGAAAGCCGAGAAGCCGCGGAACGTTTCCCAGTCGGGCAGATATATTAACCTCTGCCAACGAAGCGGAAACAAGTTTTTGTCCGAACTCGTCCACCACGCTCAATTCCTTTCCCGAAAAGAAAATGCAAGCATCCTGCACCCGGGATGAACCGGCATTCAGATATTTGCCTTTGGCCTTTCCCTTCATAAGCCAATTCCCAAGTCAATGGTCTCGCCCAATTCTTCACCTAGAGCAGAAGTATTCTCAATTTGCCCCTCTATGAAGGAATCCAAATCACCAGCTATAACCTGAGTACAACTGATCCGGTAGCGGGCATTGCGGACCATGACCCAAGGAGTGGCTAAACCGACGGTAAAAACCAACAAAATAATATTGACGAACCAAAGGGCTACGAAGTCGGGAGTCTTCATACGACTTCGAAAATAAACCCCAGGCAAGTTCGTGGAGTCCATGACGTGGTTTGTCGTAGAGACATGCCAATAGGCCCAAGTAACTCCCATACCCAGGTAAAGGAAAAAAACAAGTGCCATTACGGCGTATTCTCCAAGCAGAGGAATAGCGGCAATGGAAAGCAAGAACATGAGAGCCATCGTCCCGATTCCCATAAGAATGCAAATACCGGCGCACTTGTAAAAGGTCCCGCTTCGTGGAAAACTCTCGAAGCGTCTGTTGCCGTATCTCAAGTTTCCCATCAAGTATTGCTTCTTTTGGCAATCCCACCAGGGAAAAAGAATGCCAAAGGTTACATAAGTAAGAATAACTCCGCCAAAGAAAATGGAATAGGCATGTCCAACGCTGCCCGTAAAATTAAATTTGAGGCCGCGATACTCCGTGTTTTGCATACGGAAACGCATCGAGCGCACAACCAAAAGTGGAATCAGAGGAAAAACCGCCAGCAGGAGGATGAGGGAAACGACAGGTTCCACCGTCTGAAAAAAAGTATAGGCTCCGAACAAAGCAAAGGTAATAATGCGCCCTTTAAGGATGGCGACGGGGTTGGCGACGAAAGAAAAAGAAGATCCATCCAGCGAGGTATTCCCATAGAAGTAATGGATCGAACGTACTTTCGCCCATGCAGAATAAATGCCAAGGGTACAAACGGTAAGGAGGAGGTTGATGATCCAAATGCGAGCGAATTCAGAACCTGTTCCAGTGAAAAGAAGTTCGCGAACGATGGGCGTCTGGGATTTTTCATCGGAAAACTTCCTCTTTGGAAAGCGCGAGGTCAGAACACCCGCCACAGGGTTTTCCATATTATTTTCCAGCGTCTGAATATGATCCGTTGGAATGACGATACCAGGTACGTCCGAAGTTGAAACCCAGTTTTTTCCATCAAAGCAGGCAGAGTCGGTGGCCACGAAATCACCACGGGCAACTTTGGCGTTCAGCTCGGACAATCCGTAAGGTCCATGCCTAACCCTATTTTTTGCTATGTAAATTTTCATAAGTTAATTTGTTTCGGCAAGGTAAGGATAGGCTGAAGCCCTAATTGATCTGATGATCACAGAATTTGTTTACCTTTAAACACTCCTAAAACAAAAGAAAGAGTAAAGGTTGGTGGATTCAACTATAATCCTAAAAGATTCATCAGCCCTATTTTGTTTCTTATCTTCCAAACACCAAAGATTTGTCCGACGGGCCTGCTCGCCTTGTTACTCTTATCGAAAATCGTTTGCAGTTCAGATTTGAAATATTCAAAAGTTTGATTTTAATAATGTATTGCATCATGAATTCGCATAATTCTCAATCCATCGAGCTTTCCTCTAACAAGAGGTTTCTCATTGATGCCTTGCGGGCAACATCTACTCGACTCGAAGATACGGACGCCAAGTACCAATGGGGCCACATGGGTCAATGCAATGCGGGACATTTGATACAAACCGTTACCGGAATGAGTAGTTTTGAAATCGTCGAATCGATTGATTTCCAACTAGACGAATGGTCTGAACATGCCACAGATTACTGTTCATACACTGGAAGCAAGGTGGATGACATTTTCATCACCATGCAAAGATACGGTTTGAGTCATTCCGACATCGTCAAATTGGAAAACCTTTCCGACAAAGCCATTCTAGATAACTTGAACGGAGGTTTTCGCCACCTGAGACGAAACGTTAAAGAAGACGTCGTTGAATACATGCGCAGTTTCGCCGACCTGTTGGAAAACTCTTGAATCCCCCCTTGGCCCTGTCTCACGGTTCTTCCTTTCGGACCCCTATCGACTTGCAATCATCTGCCGGTGCCGAGTAAAGGATACTCCATGAAACTTCTTTACACCCTTCTTTTATTTTCACTTATACCCTCTTCCGGTTCCGCCGCTCCAAAGGTGTTCCCGGGAACCTACGTCGACGCCCAAGACCCTAACATCCCTGCCGACTTCGCCTTTCAAGGGGAGTATTTGGGAAATGGCATGGGTGCTCAGGTCATTGGCTTGGACAAGGGATCATTTCAAGCCGTTCTTTACGCGGGTGGTTTGCCCGGAGCCGGTTGGGACGGAAAGAGTAAAAGCCTGCTTAGTGGAAAACTGGAAGGCAAGAAAGTTACTTTGAGCCCCGCCGAGGGCAAAAGAAAGTATCTTGCTGACTCAGCCGATAACTTCAGCGCGACTCAAAAATTTCCACCCGAAGGCAACAAGCCCTATTCCGGAATTATTTCCACGGAGACTTTGACCCTAGGTAATAAACTCGTCTTGAACAAGATTACGAGAAAAGCCCCAACCCTAGGCAAGAAAGCTCCCAAGGGGGCCATTATCCTCTTTGACGGTTCGGATAAGGACGAATGGCAGGGAGGTCGCTTGGACAAGAAAACAAAACTGCTCAACACGGATGGATCGGACATCCGCACCAAGAGAAAATTCAACGACTATCACATGCATATTGAGTTTATGCTTCCTTATCGTCCAGCCGCCCGGGGCCAAGGCCGTGGCAACAGTGGCTTTTACCAAATCGATCATTTCGAGGTTCAAATATTAGACTCATTTGGATTGGAAGGCGCCCACAACGAATGTGGTGGAATTTACTCGATTAAGGAGTCGGACGTGAACGCCTGCCTGCCCCCGTTAAGTTGGCAAGCTTATGACGTCGACTTCACCAACGCACGAACCAAAGGCGGCAAGAAAATCAAGAACGCCAAGATCACTGTCCGCCTGAATGGCATCGTCATCCACGATAATTTTGAGATTCCGAGGAAAACAGGTGGTTCACGGAAAGATCCCGAAGGCACTCCGGGTCCCATCAAGTTGCAAGGACATGGAAACCCTCTTCAGTTCAGAAACATTTGGATTGTCGAAAAGTAAGCCAAACGGTCCGCTCCAAACCGAGTAAGAAGGCAGCGAAAACCTTTTTTTGGGGGAGGTAATAAAATATAAGGCTCTTCCTTCACTCAGCGAGTGAAAGGTCTTTTCCTCCTCGCAGTAAAACCTATTCTCGTTTATTTATTTACTTAAACTATTTTTGTGCAAACTCATACAAATGGGTGTATGTTTAGGAAAAGACAAAAATATGACATCAAGAAAAAAGGGACGGAAGCACAAGGATTTGGAAGTTGGAGATCGGGTAATCGAAAAATTCCCGACAAGCAGCAAGAAGCGAATTGGAGAAATTCTGTTTATCATCGATGGGAGACGCAAGAAGTTCGAACTTATGCAGCTCAATCGACACGACCTCTCTCCCTTGCTCCGGCAAAACAACGAGCAGTTGAAATTCTTTCGCCTCAGAGAAGACCAGTGCAAAAGATTGAACGAATTCAAGTATCGGGAAAAGAAAACCTTTCGCATAGGCAACTTCATTCGTCATACGAGTTATGGACGAATTCGCTTTGGGAGGATCGTCAGTTTCGTCCATCCCGAAGGTTTGTATACGGAATCAAACGAAAAGGGGTACAATGGAAAAGATTTGATCGAATGCGTGGAAGTTTCACCACGAAATGGGTTGACCATCAAATTCGATGCGGATGGAGAGATAAAGCGATTCGTAATCGGACCGTCACATTGTAAATTATGCGAAATTTTACCGATGGACAAGAGCGGCGGATACAGAATCAAAAACCTTGCCGAAATGAAGAATCAACTCCCCGGAAAATGAGAAGTTAAATAGAGGATCATTTACCTCCAACGACTTTTGCAAGCTGGGATTGTTAAATACATAACCTCAACTGGACATCCGCCCAAACAGGTGCTTGGGTACCGACGATCCAGTACAAGCAAGGTTGGATGAACGACCCGCCAGCAAGAGGAAAACCTACCAATTCTTTAGGAGTTCGTCCCAGTAACTGTCCAAGCTTTCACCATCCGAAAAGGATTTGGTTACAAAGGCTTCGGGACTTTGGGCATCATGGTAGAAAAAGACGATTTTGTTTTGCGCCTGATCCTTCTTGAATAGGTAAACTTGACTCTTGTTCACGCACACGGGATTTCCTTTCTCGTCGACACCTGCCTTGATTACCTTGAGTTTGGCCCCTGACTTTTCAAAAATTGCTCCCATGAAAAGTGAACTTGCCAACACGAAGAACAATCCAACTACCAATCTTTTGCTTATATTCATTTCAATTTTTCCTCCATCCGTTTATAATTTATAAAAATACCTTACAACAAAAGATATGGTTAAATGGCAAAGAGATTTCTTCATCCGTAAGTTTTTTTTCTTTCCATATGTATTTTTTGCGTTTCGAATCCAATGATCTCGCCCGTTTAGCCACCCACCTGATCTTACTTCAATGAAAACATACATTCTTTCACTTTCGCTTTCACTTTTGGGGACATTAACCTCACTGGCTCAGCCTAGTCTGGGGGATTGGGCAAACCGTCACCGGCAGGCAGACAACCTCACCAAGCTTGGACAATTTGAAGAAGCCATCAAGCAATACGATTATGTATTGAAAGGACGATTGCCTTTTCAGGGTAAAAAACATCGTGACATAGGAGCCACTTACAACAACACAGGAGTCGCTTATTTTTTTCTAGGCGAAACCGAAAAAGCCGAAAAAGCCTATAAACAAGCCCTGGAGTCCCTTTTGCCCTCCTTGGGAGCTAGGCATACCGATGTTTTGACCGTGCAGGCAAACCTAGCCTTCGTCGAGGAATCCAAGAATAATTTCAAAAAAGCCCAAAAAGCCTTTGAACTTTGCATTCAGTCCAAATTGCCTTTGGTCGGCTCCAAGCACCAGGATATCGCGGATTGCAGGGAAGGACTGGCTTTGGCGTTGGAGGGCCAGGAAAATCATGAGGAAGCTTTGGAGCAAATGAAACTGGCTCTTGAAATTCGACAAGAGAAGTTTGGAGATACCCATACGGATGTCGGAGCTTCGTATGCAGGATTGGCTCTCATTCTTCTCAATCAAGAAAAATTCGACAATGCAGACAAAATGGACACGAAGGCCAGAAAGATTCTTTCCGCAACGAAAGGACTGTACAGGCCGAATAAAAATCCGGTTTCCAAGTTCCGCCCTCCTCCCGCTGAAATCCTAAAGGCCAAGAATAAATCCCTCCGACTGCCTTGATCTTCAAAGATGTAAAGTCGAACCTTTCCTCGGTAGGAAAGGAGGAAGTGAAAACACTCGTTTCATGGATAAGAACACGGGAAGATTTGGCTCTTTGGTCTGGCAACACCTTCCAGAAAGGATTTTCGGCAGGTAAAATGCAATTGCACCTCCAACGGACCGACCTCAATTCATTCGCCTATTTGGACAAGCGGAAAACGCTGCTATGCTATGCCGACATCGCAAGAAGGGAAAAAAAGACAGGCGTTCTTTGCCGCGTAATCGTCCACCCCGAACACAGGCGTCGGGGAGTAGGCAAGGCTTTTTGCAGAGATTTGCTCCTTTGGGCAAAACAATACGGAAATTATTCGAGAATCCACCTTAATACCTTCGGGCACAACAAGGCAGCCCTCGCCTGTTACACTGCCTTGGGTTTCAAAACGGTTTCAGTCGAGACGAAATGTCGAAGGGTGAACGGTGAGTTGCAAGATTTGGTCGTCATGGCGGCAAACCTGTAAAAGCTTATCCCTTAGGCGTGAGCAGAGCAAAAACTAGTGGAGGGTTAGTCCTCTTTGAGAAGACGAAAGCAAACGGAACGCAAATGCTCGTAGCTCATCCCGGAGGACCTTTTTTCGCCAATAAGGACGAAGGTTGGTGGACTATTCCCAAAGGAGAACCCGAGCAGGAGGAGAAAATCTTCGATGCAGCCCTCAGGGAGTTCGAGGAAGAGACGGGTTTGAAACCCAAAGGCCCCTACCTTGAGCTTGGCAATATTTTGCAAAAAAACGGAAAGCGGGTCT
>JAURNO010000025.1 GCA_030830145.1 Verrucomicrobiota bacterium | reverse complement strand
TTACTGACATGGGCTACCTATTTCAGGATGCAGATTCTTTCAACCAACCGATTGGCAATTGGGAAACGAGCAAAGTAACGACAATGACAAATATGTTCCGAGGCACTGATAAATTCAATCAACCGATTGGGAGTTGGGACGTATCGAGCGTTAGTGATATGAGCTTTATGTTTACCGGTCATCCAACAATTGCTTTTAACCAACCTCTCAAAGATTGGAACGTTTCGTCTTTAACCAACATGAATGAAATGTTTTGGAACAACTATCACTTTGATCAAGATTTGAGTGGTTGGAACATTAAATCAGTGACCAACTTTCAAAACGCTTTCAACCAAACCCTCTCCAACGCTAACAAGGGCAAGATCCACTCGTCCTTCTCTTCAAATTCAAATTGGCCCTACGACTGGTCCGCATTCGTCACCACTGCACCGCCCAACCAGACCGGAGACAACAACCACACGGCTCCTCATCACCCAGTCGACTCCAACTTCACCTACACCGACCCCAATGGTACGGTGCTCACTCCGGTTGCTTCCCACTCGTCCCTTTTCCCTCCTCTCCCCAAGACTCTGGCTCGAGAGGAATTGAAAACGGGCCAGATCCGCTTATGGGCGCAAATCCTAGCTTCAGGAGGAAGCCCGGTCACGGGGACCGCCTTCGAAGTGGCCGACAACCTGGTCTTCCGAAAACCCACCGTTTATCCCTCAACCCTGCTCGCGGGCACCCAGAACTTTTACGCATCCCTCACCCTTGAACCCGGCAAACGCTATTACTACCGTGCGGTTGCGACCAATGCCATCGGCACGACCAAAGGGGCACCTAAGAAGTTCACCACGGCGGGTAGCCCGAACCATTGGTGGTCGGATTCAATTCCCCAAGGCAAGGATTGGCGAACCTCTCCCTGGTTCGGAACTTTCCGGCCCTACGACAACGGTTGGATCTACCATTCCAAGTTGGGTTGGGCCTACGCTCACTCGGATGGCTCGGGCGGCTTGTGGCTTTGGATGAAGGAACATCGCTGGACATGGACCCAAAAGGGTGTCTTCCCCTACCTCTGGAAACACCAATCAGCCTCCTGGCATTACCTGCTCGGCACTCAAAACGGACAACCGTTCTTCTACGAGTGGAAGCAGTCCGCCTCCGACAAACTCCCCTAGGCGAGGGCCTCGAGTTCTTCCCAACGCTCGAAGTCTTGAGCGATCTTGGTTTCCAATTCCTCCAACCTTGCTTGATCCCCTGCAGGGTCGTTCTCCGGGTTCCGGTAATAATCGGGGCTTTGCATGGCGGAAGTAATGCGGTCGCGCTTCGCTTCCATTTGCTCGATCTTCTTGGGCAGTTCCTTGAGGGCTTCCCGTTCCTTGTTGAGCAGCTTTCTTTTCGGGGTTTCTTCGACGGGGACAGGGGCGGGGTCTTGGCTCCGTCCCTTGGATCGTTTGGGTGAGTTCATGCGTTCCAGCCAATCGGCGCACCCACCGGCGTATTCCGTTACCCCCCCTTGGCCATCGAGGGCAAGGGTTGCGGTGACGACATTGTCGAGAAAGTCACGGTCGTGGCTGACCAGGAGAAGCGTACCGTCGTAGTCGAGAAGGCGTTCCTCAAGTAACTCGATGGTCTCGACGTCCAGGTCGTTGGTCGGCTCGTCGAGGATCAGCAGGTTGGCGGGTTGCAAGAAGAGCTTGGCCAATAGGAGACGGGCCCGTTCGCCACCGGAGAGCTTGCGGGCTGGGGCCCGGGCGGTCTCGGGTAAAAAGAGAAAGTCGCGCAGGTAGGCGAGGATGTGTTTGCGGTTTCCATTGATCATCACGAAGTCCCCGTTGGGGGCCACGTTCTCGGCCACCGAAAGCTCTTCTTTGACCTTGGCCTTGAGCTGGTCGAAATAGGCGACTTCCAGCTTGGTCCCATGATCCACGGTTCCGGAGACAGGTTCCAATTGCTTGAGCAAGAGTTGCAGCAGGGTGGACTTACCCGAGCCGTTCAACCCGACCACGCCGATCTTGTCTCCCCGCCAGATGGTGGCGGTGAAATCGGTCACGATGGGGTTCTCCCCCCATGCGTAATTGAGGTTCTTGATCGTGATGACCTTGCGCCCGGAAGCCTGGGCCTGGTTGGTCGAAAGGTTGACTTTGCCTTGCAGTTCGCGACGCTCGGAGCGTTCGTTACGTAATTTAAAAAGGGCCCGTACCCTCCCCTCGTTACGGGTTCGGCGGGCCTGGATGCCTTTACGGATCCAAACTTCTTCTTCGGCTAATTTTTTGTCGAAGACGGCGTTATTCTTGTCTTCCGCGGCCAAAACCTCCGCTTTGCGCTCGAGGAATTTTTCATACCCGCAGGTCCAGGAGGTAAGCTTGCCCCGGTCGAGCTCGAGGATGCGGGTCGAAAGGGAACGCAAGAAAGCCCGGTCGTGAGAGACAAAGAGAACGGCAAATTCCCCCTTTTTCAAAAATTCCTCAAGCCAACGGATTCCGGCGAAGTCCAAGTGGTTGGTCGGTTCGTCGAGGATCAGCAGATGGGGCTCGCCCACGAGGGCACGGGCCAGCATCGCCCGGCTTTTGTTGCCCCCGGATAACGTGTCGAAAGGTTCGTCAGGCGTAAGACCCACCCGGTCAATGACGGAGGCCACCCGATGGTCGAGGCTCCAACCGTCGGTGCGGTCGAGTTCGCCTTGCAGGCGGTCAACTTCCGAGCCCAAGCTGGCATCGTCGGGTTGTTCGGCCAGTTGTTGGGTGGCTTGGTTGTATTCCCTGAGCAAGTCGGCTTCCGGCCCGAGACCGCGGGCCACCAGATCGAAAACCGTGCCTTCCACCCCTACGGGAATCTCCTGGTCAAGCTTGGCCACCCGAAAATCGGGCAGGCGTTCGCTCTCCCCTTTGTCGGGTTCGACCTGTCCGGCCAGGATGCGCAAAAGGGTGGACTTGCCCTCTCCGTTGCGACCGAGCAGGCAAATGCGCTCCTTCTTGTCGATGGTGATGCCGGCGTCGTCTAAAAGAAGAGGTCCGCCGAATGAGACGGTCAAATTACGGTAACTAATGAGGGCC
The DNA here is from genome assembly GCA_030830145.1 of Verrucomicrobiota bacterium. Taxonomy (GTDB): domain Bacteria; phylum Verrucomicrobiota; class Verrucomicrobiia; order Opitutales; family Seribacteraceae; genus Seribacter. The sequence continues at coordinate 272 of JAURNO010000025.1, read as the reverse complement.
ACGGCCAAGGTGTCTAGCCGATAAGCCAAGCGGTGGCAAAGCCAATCAGATCAGGGCTTGTCTTCCTCGAAGTATCCGGGCTTGTGATAGGGCCTGGGCTTTCCGAATTCAGGGTCCTTGTAGCCAAGTTTGGGATTCCAGCCCCATTGCTGGGGCATCAGGCTTTTCTCCCATCGCAAAAACGCTTCCTTTATCGAATTAAGTTTTTTGCCCCGTTTGGAGGAAAGGTCGTTCGTTTCGGACTTGTCCCTGGCCAAGTCGTAGAGTTGCCA
>JAURNO010000377.1 GCA_030830145.1 Verrucomicrobiota bacterium | reverse complement strand
GTCGTGCTTCATGGTAAGGCTGATCGGGCAATTTCGATAATCACCGCCTCCACCCCAAACCGGTCTCTTGATCCCGAATTCAACGGAAAAAACTTTACGGTCCCGCTTAAGAACGTGGGGGAGGAGGAAGAAATCAGTCTCTTTTTTACCGACTTGTACGGGCTTGAATCCAAAACCGAGTACCGCGTCCGATTGTCTGCCTTGGATGACTCCCCTCCCCTCGTCGACTTCAGAGAAATTGCGCCTGAATCCTCCATTCTGCTTCTCGAAACAATCTCGCTCCAAATCGTAGCAAAAGATGATTTAGGGCTTGCCCGAACCAAGTTGAAAATAAAGGCGACCCGCGGGAAGGATCTACTCATCGACAGTACGATCTATGAACAAATCGAATCCGAAAACAATGTCACCCAATTCGGATTCCCATTCCCCTTCGACCCCAGCCTTTTCAAATTACGCGACGGAGATGTCGTCGAGTTTACCGCTCATGCCGTAGACAGGCTTCCGCAACGCGAACCCACTATCTCGAGAACCGTCCGCTTCTTTGTCGTGGGGCCGGAAAAACATGCCGAAATCATTCGAGGCAAAATGGAAGCAATCATGGCCCGAACTTCTGAAATCGCCAGGGAACAAGAAAGCCTTCTTATGGAAACGATTGCCCTGGAAGAAGAAGTCGAGGCAAGCGATGAATCAATCGATGCCAAAACGGAAAGAAAGCTTTCCAAGTTAGCTGACATGCAAAGAACCAATGCTCGCAACCTCAAGGCCAATGCCGAAGAAGGAATGGACATACTCGAGGAAGCCGCCCGAAACCCGACTTTTGATCAGGAAGCCATCAAAGATTTTGGAGAGACGCTTGAGAAAATGAAAAACGTCGCTTCCAGCAAGATGATTCCTGCAAGCTCCAAGATACAACAGGCTCAAGCTTCTCCTCCCTCCGCGGCATCCCAATCACTTGCCCAAGCCGAAGAACTGGAAAGGCAAGCCCTCAGCGAACTTCAAGAGATTCTATCGGATAGCTCCGAGCAACTCGATCGACTGGAAGCCCGCAATTTGGCCCAACGATTGAGAAAAGTTGAAAAAACAGAAAAAAGCTTGGTCGGCGGAATGCTCGCAATTCTCCCCAAATCCATTGGGGAAAGCGTGGAAAAACTGACTCCCGAGTTATCAGAAAACAAAGAAAAAATGGAAGCCGTTCAATTTGAAGCTCACGTAGAAGCAGCCGAAATTCAAAAAGAAATAAGCAGGTTTCACGAGAGAACGGGCAAACCAGCCTATGGTGAGGTCAGTGAAATGATGGAGCAGGAAAAAACCGAAAGCGGATTACTGGCCGTCTCCCAGAAAATCGACCGCAACATTGCCTTCGAAGCCCTTGACGAACTCGAGGCATGGGAGTTGAAATTCAAGAATTGGGCAGATATCCTGGAGGAACAAAACTCTCAGGAAGGGGGAGGTCAGGGACAAGGGCAAGGAGAGGGAAAAGACGTCACCGAGCAAATTCTTGCCCTCCTCAAAATTCGTGACAATCAGGGAGATATAATCGACAAAACAAAAATCGTGGACAGTGGAAATTTTTTAGCCAAAAGAGAGAATTGGACAGACACGCTCACTGATCAACAGAACGAGCTTATGCTCGACCTTACGGACGTTCAAATCGAAATGGCCGAAGAAGGACTCAACCCTCTTTTTGACGATGCACACACCGCCATGTATGAATCGGCAGCCGGACTGGAGAAAGGAGATGCCGGAGACACGACTCAAGGATCTCAAGCGGAGGCCAAGGATATAGTAACCGATCTGATCAACGTACTCCTCGAGTCTTCCTCCTCCGGGCAATCAAGTGGACAGGGACAAAGCATGACCGGGATGCAATTCCTCATGCAACAATTGTCCCAATCCGGACAAGGGAAGGCGGCAGGCATGACCCCTGGGAATTCAGGAGGTGGATCAAGCCAAGGTGGCAACACCGACCAAATTCCTGATACAATCGGAGGGGAAGCCGGGAACCTCTCCACCGGTTCGAGAAAATCAGGGAAATCAGGAGGGGTTTCCCAACCACCTCCCCCTGAATTCAAAAAAATCATGGAAAACTATTTCCGCAATATAGAAGAATAACATGGACCGACTTCCTTGCCTCTTTATCTGTCTGGCTCTCCTTGTTTCGCAAACTTCGGGGCAGGACATCTTCGAGCAATCGAGCGATCTTTTGGTTCGAGAGATTGACGACACTTACCGAAAAGGACTCGGCTTTTTGGCAGGTAGCCAAGATGAACGAGGTTGCTGGTCGGATAGTTCTTATGGATCCGAGCCTGGAGTTGTGGGAATGTGTATTCTCGCTTTTCTCGCCCGTGGTGACGACCCCGAATTCGGGCCCTATCGAAGCCATTACAAAAAGGCGTTGGACTACTTGCTCAAAGCTCAGAACAACAAAACCGGATACATAGGCAGTTCTATGTACAACCACGGTTTCTCTACTCTTGCTCTTGCGGAAGCCTACGGTCTGACAAACGACCTGAGGCTTGGGCCGGCTTTGGAAAAAGCAACCAAACTTATCGTTTCTTCGCAAAAGCAAAACCCCAAGGGCGGTTGGAGATACGGCCCCGAAAGTCAAGATGCGGACACCACCGTTTCAGGAGCCCAAATGGTTGCCCTTTTTGCAGCGCGTAACGCAGGGATCAAGGTGCCCGAAGAAGCGATTGAACGCGGAAAGGCTTATATTCTTTCCTGTCAGGATTCGAGTGGCGGATTTGGCTACACGACCTCAAGTGGGGCCAATTTGCCACGCACCGCAATCGGTTCGCTTATCCTATCCCTGGCCAAAGACACCGAATCGGACGCCTACGAAAATTCCATCGAATACCTCAAAAAGTCGGCCAAGTTCGGTGATCAAGGACATAAATTCTACAGTTTGTACTATACCTCTCAAGCAATCTTCCGGGCCAGTCCTTCACTGTGGAACTCGTGGAATTCTCAAAACTTCAAACAACTTCAATCCACCCAAACTGAAAACGGGGCATGGAATGGAAATTACGGAAAAACCTTTGCTACCTCCGCCGCCCTCCTGTCGCTTGCCTTGAATTATCGCTACCTTCCGATTTACGAACGATGAAAACCTTCTCGACCATTCTCTTCTTACTGTTTGCTGCCATATTAGCTGGAAGCGAACCCATTGGTGTTCTTCAAACGAACGCAAAAGACAAACCGAAGGAAACGAAAACAAACCCGAAGCTTTTGATCGGTACGGAAAGAATTCGTTTTTTCGACGGTTCCGACCTGAAGGGAACCCTTCTTGAACTCGATCGGAAAAACAATCTTTTTTGGCGGCACGAATCTTCCTACGAACCAATTTGTTTCAAGTTCCAAGCAATCGAATCGGTTATTTTGGACCGTTTTTCCAAAGAAACCATCAAACATGCGGGGAAACACCGACTTCGATTGCATATGAAGAACGGGGACACCCTGCGGTGTGACTTCAAGTCATTGGACAAAAGCAATCTGAATGTACGAACTGGTTTTGCCAAGGAAGTTTCGGTTCCCGTCAAAACCCTCCTCAAGATGGAATTCTTACCCGAAACTCATGAGATCCTCTACGATTCATCGGAGGGGCTGAACAGTTGGAAAAGCAGTAATCGAAAATCATGGACTGGAGAAGAGGGCGATCTAGTTTCCGTTTATTCCGGAAGCACGGGAACGACCTTGCCCCCAAAGGACGCCATAGAGGTCGAATTCGAAGCGCAATGGGAACGTTCATTCTACCTGGCCATACGTTTTTTCTCCGATTCGGATGGAGCCAGTTACGGGAATACGGGGTATCACCTATCCTTTTCGAATAATCGGCTCAACTTACAAGCAAACAAGAGAATAAAAGGGAGAATATCGAGGGAAACCCTTGGTTCCGCAATGATCGATGAAATAACCAGTAGCAAAAAGGCCCGTTTTTCAATTTTTGCTCACCGCGAAAAAAAAGAGTTCATCGTTCGGGTAAACGACAGGGAAGTCGCCAGGTGGAAAGACGCAAGCGAAGATTTTTTTCCCGAGGGGAACGGTATCCTGTTCATCAACCAAGGCGGTAATTCGTACATGAAACTCAAGGGACTGACCTTGGCAGGTTGGGACGGTAAGTTCTTTCCTCTGTCGGCCAAACAGAGAAAAAAAGATTCAAACGGACAGTTTGCGGTCTTCACCAATGGGGATTCAACGGAAGCCTCGTCGACTAGCGGTTCCGGAGAGAAGTTCACACTGAAGACCAAAAGAGGTTCTTTTCAAGTACCCATCGACCGGATGAGAAGCTTGGATTTCAATCGGGATAATCCGGACCAAGAAGACAGCGAGCTCTCGGAACAAGTTTTCCTCAACGGTTCACTCGGTCGGTTAAGCTTCGAGCTCCAATCCATAACGGAAGACGAAATTATCGGTCTTCATCCGTCTTTCGGTCCATTCACCATCCCGCTCGGCTATGTGAAAAGAATGAATTGTAATCAAAACCTAAAAAAAATAAGGAATTACCTAGCCCAATTAGCTCAGGCTAAAAAGGCCTTGGACGAGCGTCAACCCACCTCGACGACCTCGATTCTCAATCAAACCAACCCCGCCTTCAGAGGTTGGTATTGGGGTCGTCTCATGCTCTTGGCCAAAAGCATGCAGTCCACGGAAGTACTCAGTTTCGCTCCGCATCCGGAAAAAGGACTGACAAGCGCGACCTTCGCCGGTGATTCGGAAACGATTCTTACCGCGGGGAAAGATGGAACTTACGGATTATGGAATGGTCATGCCAAGCTAGCCAGTGGCAAATTTGTGAATGGAAAATCATTTTCCGTTGAAATCGGCAGGTTTTCAAACGAGGAACAGAAGGTCGTTACGATTTCCCGACCCTTTTGGCTCGGCAAAACCGAAATCACCCAAGCTCAATTCGAGCTCATCATGGGTAAAAATCCCAGCTCCCGAAAAAAACCCGACCTCCCAGTCGAAGTATCCTGGAATGACGCGCAGGCCTTTTGCAAAAAACTCAACGAAACTGAAAAAACACCACCCGGCTACGAATGGAGACTCCCCACCGAAGCGGAATGGGAATATTCCTGTCGAGCTGGTTCCGGCGGACCTTTTTGCGCCAGTGCTCCCGGTCAACTCGCAACCGAACAAGAAATTTATGAGAAACATCTCGATCAATTCGGATGGTTTGCCGGTAATTCGGGTGGAGAGCCCAAGCCGGTTGGTCAAAAGAAACCAAATGCATTCGGATTACACGACATGCATGGAAACGTTTGGGAATGGTGCCTTGATGCCGTAACCCGCAACAAAACAAGCTTTATGAGTGACCGCAAAACCGGTCAGACCGACCCCTTTTCAAAGGACGGCGAGTGGCGTGCCCTTCGTGGAGGGAACTTCGAAGTGCCCTACTCCAGATGCAGGTCTGCATACCGAGGGGCGAATGCCCCAACCGTATCCCGTTCGGACAGAGGATTCCGTTTAGCCCTTGCTCCCGTTCTTGGATTCGAAGGAAACGCTACCGCCTTAAGCGATCATAAAGAGATGAAAATCGAAAATCTTTCTCTTACCTTACAACCCATCCCAAAGGGGACCTTTCTTATGGGAAGTCCTAGTTCCGTTACCGCACCCAAAGCCATCACGGACTCTTTCGGTGACAAGCTTATAACCGGTTCAAGCAAAGGAGCTCTTGCCTCAACGGACTTTTCAGGGCGCCCCTTGGAAATCCTCCATGAGTTTAACTCCTCCATTACCGCTTTGGCTTCCGCAGAATCATCCCCCCTCGTTCTAATTGGATGCCAAAATGGAAAAACTCATCTTTTCGACCTTAAGAAAAACAAGGTTCTCAGCTCGTTCGAACATCACCGTTTCCCGGTTACCTCAGTAGCGTTTGATTCGAACTTATCCAGTTTTGCAAGCTCCGGGTTAGACGGAAAAATCAATCGGTATTCAAAAGAAGACCTCAGTTTGTCGTGGAGCTTTTCTACCCGTGATCATGACTTCGGTTCAACGGACAAGTTAGAATACTCGAAGGACGGTTCGCTGATATTGGCTTACGGAAAAGGTTCCTCTCCCATCGTAGTCGACGCCCTCATGGGCAAAAAGGTCATGTCATTACAAAACGATTTGGGTATCCCCGTTGCCACGCACTTTCATCCCGACGGAAAATCTCTCGTGTCCGTTTCGGAGAACGGCTTGCTCATTCTTACTGAAATTTCTTCCGGTATTCCCTATAACCTAATTCGTTTGAAGCTAAGCTCCGTTCGAGACTTCTCCTTCTCCAAATACAGCGATCGGATCATAGTTTTAAACGACGAAGGAATGTGTTCGATCAGGGCTTTTCCCCATAGAGGGACGATTATCGTGAGATCGCCGGACAAATCGCGCGAAACCACACCCGATTACTTTTTTGCTTTATCCCAAAACAACAAATTCTCCACCGCTAACTTAACCGACTTCATGAAAGAGAGAGGATTGAAACATGATTCCGATTCTCCACCTGCAGGATGTGCCTATTCACCCGACGGAAAGTGGTTTGTAACCAGTGTGGATGGAGCACTTCGCTTGTGGCGACTGGAAACGGACTCTTGGGTTGCCACAATCGCGGAAAAGTTGGCTTCCCCAATCGTTGATTGTATCTTTTCTCCGAAGGGCGATTACATTGTTGCCAAACTTTCGAGCGGTCACCTTTTGGCCTATCCATCCCAATTGGATAATACCTCCACCTCAAAAGGGAGGATGCCGACAAAGGAGAATGAAAACGAATTTTTGTTGGATATGAACAAGGACCTTCCCTTCGATGATTGGTTTGGAACCAAAGCAAAGCATGGGAATTGACCTCAAGACTTCCTCGAAAAAACATGGAGAACCAAGTCATGGTGCCTCTCCTGCAAATTTATGGTTGTATCCAAGCTACGAGTCGTTACCCAATAGATTGAATACTGTATCGTCTCCGCTGCAAAATATTTACCTTACCATGATAGAAAACTGCTTTAGAGTCATCCCTCTTCTTTTCTTATGTTTTTTTCTTGGAGCTTGTGGAGGCGGAGGTCCCACTACTTTGCCCGATGCTCCTCCCCCTTGGCAGGAAGCGCCATCCAATCCAGACGAGGCAACTGCTCCTCGCCCATCGCCTTTTGGCGGGAACAACCCGAGATTGGACAATCCGAATAAGCCCAATTCTTTTTGGAGCAATCAACCCCGACCATCACCTGTCACATCCAAACGCATCCTCGCTTCCAAACCCAATTACACGATCAATGCCTACGCAAACGTTTGGGTTTTGATTCAGGACAAAAGGGGAAACGAACTAGAATGGATCAGCCTGAAATCGGGCGATGAAGTACCCATCATGCATCGAGGACCTCTTACAATGACTTGCTCTTCTTCAAAGTCTATTATGATCTCCGATAAAAACGGTAAGAAAATCGAAACGGGAAATAATACGAATGGTATCAACATTATTCGCTTACCGTGAAGGCGAAAAAATATTTTTTTGAACGTTTTGAGATATAGGCCGTCTTAAGTAATGACTAACATCAGTTTGTTTTATTTTAGTTTGTGTTTCAAAAGCCCAAAAAGCACCGCTCCTTCGCGGTGCTTTTTGTTTTCACACAAATGATTGGTTATTTTTCGTCACCTTGATCCTGAAGCAACTGAACGGGAGGGTTTTCCAGTCTAACATTAACATAGGCGCAAAGACCTTTGAGAAACTTGAACGAGACCAAACTCCACCCGTAAACGGTATCCGAAGCTTCGTCATAAACAGGTCTTCGATAATCCCAAAGATAACCATTGCCGCCATCTAAACTTCGCCCTTCCGGAGGTCCCATCATTTGCTCGATTTCGATGCGGTTTCTTCCTATGGACAAGGTTTCCAAATTATTCTTTCGATAGACAGGGAAATTTTCAGTTAATTCAAATTGAGAGGCATGCTCGTCACTTTTGGAACCCTGACCATTTTGGGAAAAACCGGTGTCTTGCGCAGAATGCCCAAAATTACTTCGGTTGCACGAACCAGTGACGAAAACACAAAGAATTCCAAACGGAAGAATAAAATCAAGTTTTCCTTTGGTCGCTGAATTTTTCATAGTGTGAACATGGATGTTTTTCGATTTTCGCAAATTGGATTCAACTCAACTTACACCCTTTAGTCAATCTCTCGAATTCTGCTCAGAAGGCCAGTCATACGAATCCATGTTTGGCAATCGGCATAACGAGTATGTTGATTTCTTTGAAAAACACCTTTTCGAAGGTAGATTCAGTCCGAAAGATCGTCCGCTTGCGTATGACTTAAAAATAAGAGATGAAGAAAACTATCTAAGAGACATTTGAATGGTTTTGATCTTTTGGGTTTACCTTGGGCGACGGTGTCCTGTATGGTATTCCTTCAAAATGAGGAGAGATGGCAGAGTGGTCGAATGCGCTGGTTTGCTAAACCGGTGAGGAGCTAATAGTTCCTCCACGGGTTCGAATCCCGTTCTCTCCGCCATTTTAAAACACTGAGGCTCAAGCAATTGAGCCTTTTTGTTAGCTAGGCTTCAAAGGCATAAGCTTTGTAAACCTGCTGAGTCAAGGAGGTGTCATATCCCGATAATGAGGATCGTCATTGCAATTCCATGCAACCGGGAAAAGGTAAATAACATTATAATCCGTTCACCCTCAATTGGAGAGACTCAAAGGAATTAACCCGTTCGTAATCCGCCGTCTTTTCAATTTTTGGTTGCCCGGAAAGGTAAGTGATCGAGGAAACCAACTCAGTCAACTGGGTAAGCAAAGTGCGTATGATCAGTCGGGCATGAGGCGCCCCAAGACAAGTGTGAGCACCATTTCCGAAAGCCACATGCGGGTTGGGTTTCCGATCGAGCCTGATTTCGGTTGGTTTATCGAACACGGTATCGTCGAAGTTGGCCGAGGCCCAGCAAAGGGAAATCAACTTGTCCGCCTTTACCTTGACTCCGTGTACTTCGGTATCGACCGGGCATTTCCGGCCAATGTGGGTAAGGGGGGTGGCAAAGCGAACGAATTCCTCACCTGCGCAATTGACAAGTTCAGGCTCCTTTCGAAGCCTTTCCAAATCATCCGGATGATGGGCTAAGTGGGCAAGAATCAAGCAAACCGTGTTGATGACGGTATCCCGACCACCGGCAAAAGCAAGGTTGGCAAAGCCGAGCTTTTCCTCATCGGTAAGAAATCTTCCGTGAAAGGTTGCTTCGTTGAGGAGAGAAAAGAAATTATTTTCCTCCCAGCTCGAACATTTTTCGAATGCCTTCATGCAGTAGTTTTCCATCTCCCTGCCCTTCGTTGGGCCATCTCTATCGCGCAAGACATGAACGCCCCATTTGATCCATACGTCTGCTTCCGATTCGGGAACACCAAGCAAGAGAGTCAAAGCCCGGGATTGCAAAGGCAGTGCGAAGTCGGAAATCGCCTCGATGGATCCGAGGGAAATCACTTCGGTTATCATTTCTTGAATCAAAGACCTCATTCTTAGTTGGTATTCGAGTTCGTTCGGACGATTGAACGCAGGTTCCACGATCTTGCGGTACTCGCTATGCTCGGGGGGATCGGATTCGATGGGAAATTGCCGGACGCTCCTCAAATGCTCCTCCCGCGGAATAGGCACCCGAAAGGGGGCCTCCGAACTGAAGGTACTCCAGTCACGGGCAGCCTTGCGTACGTCCTTGAGTCCGAGAATCATGGCTACGGGATCACCATCGAATTCGGTCTCCAAGACCGGACCTTTTTCCCGTTTTTCGGCAAAAGGGTCATGATAGGGACACTTGGACATCGACTGAGAAAAGTTGGATCTTCTACAGCGGCGTTACTTCTACCACCAAACCGTCTAGTTCCTCAGTCATCTCGATCTGGCAACTGAGGCGGCTTCGTTCATCCGCCCTGTCCTCCAATTCCAACAGATCCTGTTCGTCCTCCCCGGGACGGCCAACCCGCTCCATCCACTCGGGCTTCACCCGGACATGGCAAGTCGCGCAGGAACACACGCCCCCACAGGCGCCGATTATGCCGTCGACGTCATTTTGGCGGGCGATTTCCATCAGGTTTCCGGTTGCGTCGTTTTCAGTGATTTCTTCACCGGATTCAGTTACAAAGGTTAGCTTTGCCATGTTTGGGATCCTTTCGTTTGGGGGATTCTCATTCCAGTTGCCTATGCTTGCAAATTTCCATTCGAGATTCAACTAGTCAGTTTAACATATTTTACATCGTGAAACCTTTTGGGTTACCCACAAAACCCAATACTTTTTTAACACTTCCAATTGATCCGGGTAAGGATTTTCGTATATTTCTTACATATTGAAAACATCAATCGAAAAAATTTCGGAGGCCGGAGGGAGCGCTTTCGTATGCAAAAGCTTGAAATTACCGGTGTTCGACTGCCCTTTTCATTATCACCCAGAGATCGAACTTACGCATGTTTTATCCAGTTTCGGTCAACGCATCGTGGGGGATGCCATTGACTCTTTCAAACCGGGTGACTTGGTTCTGCTCGGGCCCAATCTTCCCCACCTTTATTACAATGACTCCAAAAGAAGCAAATCCTCTTCTTGGGCCCAAGCAAACATCCTCCAATTCAAGGAGGATTGTCTGGGCAAGGCTTTGGGTGAGTTTAAGGAATTGAGAGAAATAGCCGACATGATCCATCGGTCGAAACGGGGAATCCGATTTCTCGGAAAAGCCGCCAAGAAAGGCACACTTATGCTTGAAGAGTTGAAGCAAAGCAGAGGAGTAAGGCGTCTCACCTTGTTCCTTGAACTTCTCGGAACACTTGCCCAAGCAAAGGATTGGGAAAATTTGGCAAGCATGGCTTACTGCCCCTTGCTCAAGCCCAAGCATGAAGATCGAATCAATCGCTCTATCGCTTATCTGTACGAGCATCATGACGAAGAATTGCGTTTGACGAAGTTGGCGAATCTCTCGGGTATGTCCCCTGAGTCATTCAGCCGGTTTTTCAAGAAGGCCACGGGAAAAACATTCATAGGCTTCTTGAACGAACTCAGGATTAGCAACGCCTGCTCGTTTATTCAGCAATCAGACCTGACGATTACCGAAATTTGCTTTGCCTGCGGATTTTCAAATATCTCGAATTTCAACCGCAGGTTCAAAAAAATCAAGAACATGACTCCAGTCGAGTACCGGAATAAGGCGCTCATTGGTTCTGTCTAGAAGACCAAGGTGGCCTTCGTAAAGAAGTCTAACTAACCCAAGAAGGCTCAGTTCCCGATTAGGGACTGGAGCATTTCCGCGTTTTTCTTGGCCAAGGCATCCCCTCTGTCGGAGGCAAGGGTAAACCACTGAAAAGCCTTGTTGTTATCTTTGGGGGCACCCTTGCCACGCAGGTACATAATCCCAAGATATCTTGCCGACTCCGCGTCGCCGGCATTGGCCGATTCGGTAAAGAGGCGCATTGATTTCCCATAATCAAGAACGGCAGCTCTGCCGAAATAATGTTTTTTGGCCAATTCTCTTTTTTGCTCCGGACTTGCAGGTGATGAAGGGCTTGCCGATGGCGGCAAGGCGGGAGGAACGGGTGGAGTGTTTGCTGGAGGAGAATAGACGGAGGGTGGAGGCCCTGGGTTTTTGGGACCCTCGTAGGCAGAAGGCAAACCCGGCGAAAGGCTCGCTTGGGGCGGAGGCAAAGAATTGGTTCTTGAGGGACTGGGTGGGGGAGGAGGGGGCGGAATACCATCGACAGGGGAAGGCACGGGAGATGGAACTTGGTCCGAAGGAACCGTTCCCCCCCCTGCCAAAAGCTGTTCATAGGCGGCTATTTTCTCAAGTGCCTGAGTTTCCATTTGATCCATGGCCAAACGGGCATAACGAAGGGCCAAGTCGATCTTGATTGGGCCCGCTTCCCCATAAGCATGAAAATCGGCAACCGTTAGTTGAGAGATTGCATGCCCACGGTCAGCTGCGGCCTGATAATGAACAAGCGCCATCTTAGGGTCGGCCTGAACCCCAATACCTTGGTAGTAAAACCTACCTAAATAATGATTCGCCGAAGGCATGTTTCCCTTTGCCGCTTCTCTCAGCAGGCTAATTCCCCCGGACAAATCTTTCTTGATACCAAATTCTTCGTTGCCGACCAGGTGGGCCTTGATAAGAGCAAATTCCACGCTTGCCGGCCCATAACCGGCACGGGAGGCGATTGAATAATGCTCCGCCGCGAACTCCAAATCAGGAACAAGCGAAGGCCTGACCTCGTCGGAGGTGAAAATTTCAGCCAAGGCGTAAGATGCGACCGGATCACCGGAGGCGGCGGCTTTGATCATTCTTCCATCTCGATCCTGAAAGGCTTTCAAGTAATAACGTCCAATGTCCTGCTGCTCCAATCCATCAGCTCGAAATCGAGCAAGGAAACCGAGGGCAAAATGACCAAGCCAATGATTGGCCTGAGAAGAAAGAGCCGCCCATCTACTGGCTTTCGAGATCGAAACATCCGTACCCTTGTCTCCATGAGCATAAACCAAAGACAAAAAACCTTGAGCATATGAGTCTCTCGCTTCAGCTGCTGCCTGAATGTCTTTCAAGGAGAGATTCAACCACCTCGTACCTTCGCTCGCATAATGGGCTTGATTAAGCGCGAAAATGCAAAGAAAGTAAAACGGCACCTTGAAAATACCCATTCTCATGATCCACTACTTATTACTCGAATGGATAAGTCTTGCAAGAGCGCAATGAGGCAAACCTTCCCAAAAGACATCCCGTAAATTCTTCGGTTATTATCTCAACCGTTATTCAAACACTTAGCACCACCTCAATTGACTGAACCCGATAATCCGATCTCCACTCTTCGCAACCCCGGAAGAGAGACTATCAGACAATTCGTTATTTATGCGGAAAACAAAGTCGGATGGCTCAACGACTTTATTGAGATGCTCTTGGCGGAAGACATTCACGTTATGGCGATTTCGGTCCTCGATACCACTGATTCGGCAGTTATTCGATTAATACCGAATTATCCGAAGGAAACTGCGAGGTTACTCAAGTCTCGCTCCATCAGCTTTACGGAAAGAAAGGTTTTGGCCGTAGAATTAGAGGGACAGAATTCCCTTCAAAGCATTACCCAAGCTCTTTTGCATGCTGAAATTAACATCCATTACGTCTATCCCTTTCTTTATCAACCCAACCAAAAACCCGTCTTGGCCATCGCAATGGAAGATGAAGACACGGCTGAAGAAGCCTTAGCCAAACACCATTTGAGAATTTTGTCGCAAGAAGACTTTGCCCGCTAGGTTCAATAAAGAAGGTAGGGACTGACGCGACTTCGGAAACTCGAAGCATCTTTTTCCCACTCGACCAAGAAAGGGCTGGGGTCGATCTTACCTCCTTTGCTCAACAATTCTTCCCACCACCAGCTCGAACCAACGTGTTTGTTGAAAAGCCCAGCCTGCGATTCCTTGGCCTGGGGAAAGGGGCTGGGGGACTGCCAAAGAGCTGAAAGTTTCATCATGTAAAAAGGGAGGGAAGTCGGTTTCCATGCCCTCCAATCACTGATGACCAAATATACGCCCCTGACGTCCTTACCCGAGGAATTGCGCAATGTCTTGATTTGGTAAGAAAGTCCGGGAAGACGAAAGGATTCGAGAGCCCCCTTTACTTCTTCGGGAGATTTGCCCTCATAGGTAAGAAATCGGAAAGGATGCTTGGTTCCAATGCCGTGCTTGAAGCGCCCCATCTGAGCGCCAAGTCCTGTCATAGGGTATCCAGCTACCGCATCGAGAGTCGGAATATTGGGGGAAGTGGGATGCCAAACCAAACCCGTTTCCGGCCAAGTCATGTTTCTTTTCCATCCAATCATGGGAACGATGGCAAGTTTTCCTTTTTTCCGAAAGGCGGTGGAGGTCTTAAGCACGCCTTCGCTTTTCTTCGACCACAAAGCTATTTCACCAATGGTCATACCATGAACGAAAGGCATCCGGAAGGCTCCCACGTAGCTCATCCATTTTTCGTCCATCGGTGGACCGGCCACCTTCTGTCCACCCAAAGGATTGGGGCGATCCAGAACGACCACTTCGACTCCTGACTCGAAACAAGCCTCCATGACGTATCTCATGCAAGAGACATAAGTATAACAGCGTACGCCCACATCCTGGAGGTCAATCACGAGGCAATCCAAACCTGCTAGCATCTTGGAGGTAGGTTTGCGAAATTTACCGTACAGTGAATATACGGGAAGACCGGTTCGGATGTCTATCTTGTCGTCCACCGGAACCGATGCCTTCTCGTCTCCGTAAATACCGTGTTCAGGACCGAACAAGGAAACCAGGTTCACCTCTCTTGAGCGGAAGAGAACCCCGACCGTACTTTGCCCCCTGCCATTTTTACCTGCTGGATGGGTCAGTAAACCACACCGCTTGCCCTTCAGAATTTCAAACCCGGTCTCTTCCAAGTAGTCGACTCCCAGTTGTATCGAAGGTTTGCCCGTCAAGCCAAGAGCACCGAAACAAAGAAAGCTCAACGAAAACAGGATAAGACAAAAAGGCGCGGATTTGATATTCAACTTCATATTCAATGGCTTGACGTGGTTGGCGACTTGTAAAGCTTGGCCAATCCTTTGTAAAGAAAGACCGACAAAACACCGAAGGAAATCCCCAATATAGAACCTCCCAAAAACATGGGTGGAAAAGTATCCAAGAGGGTACCTATGCGGGATAATTCGAATTCAGCCCAATCGTAGTCAACGGTCAGTATCTCATTCCTGGGATATTCGATTGAAAGCAATTTAAGGAGCGTCAACCCGATCTCGTAGTCGGCAAAATAAATTGGCGCCAATGTGAAAGGATTCGAAACCCATTGCAAGGCGACAATCAGGGGTAAGTTCGCCCGAACTCCGAGGGCGACGAAAAAGGCGATCAACATTTGAATTCCGACAATGGGCAAGAAGGCAATCCACATTCCCCAGAAAAGGGCTGAAATGATTGCATTGCCCTTGAACGACCAAAGGTAGGATCGGTTGTAAGCTATCTTCGAAAACCACTTCAAGACAGGATAACGGTGGACATTGGAACGGCGGGGCAACGGGCGCATCCATTTTTTCAAGCGACGGATGCGCTTGAATTTGGCTTCCATGTCGACTTGATCAGATTGGTTTTGATCCTTGTTGGTTTCCTCACTCACCTTTTATTCGAATAAAGATCTCCTATTACTTCGTCAAGTTTGCCTAGAAAAAACTCTTCCGCACGGGCGAGATTTTCTTCCAACGATTGTTCCTCCCGACCAAAGGCATGAATTTCAGCAAGGGGATTTTCCTCCTGGAAAAGGGACGCTGCATCCGCCTGAACGGATCCGGCAAGCAATACACATCTTTTGCCGAGTTTCGTTGCCTTCCGTAGAATTTCGCATGGAGCCTTCCCCTGAAGCGAGGTTTCGTCGAAGCGCCCTTCTCCGGTTAACACAAGGTCACTTCGATTGATTGCCGATTCAACATCAAACCATTTCGAGACCAGGGAAAACCCTCCGGTAAGCGAAACGTCGCAAGCCAAGGTAAGGCCGAATCCGATTCCCCCTGCCGCACCCATTCCCGGCAGTCCTCCCCTCCCCTTTGCATCGGGCAAACTTTGCTCCATGAGATGGGCCATTTCAGTCATCTCTTTTTCCATTCTTGCTTTGTCTTCAATCCGAAGACCTTTTTGAGGACCGAATTGAAAAGTGGCCCCGTTCTCCCCAAGCAGAGGGTTTTTCACATCGCAGGCAATTTTAAGGGAAGGAAGAGTCACGAGGTCCGCAGAATCAACCGAGTGGATCGAACCCCAGGTTTCGGGTGAAGGAAAATCAATGCTTTTCCTGTTCTCATCAAAAAAACGAACGCCCAAAGACCTCAGAGCACCCAAACCCATATCATTGGTCGAACTTCCGCCAATACCTAGTAAAATTGCGCAAACGCCATATTCCTTGCACTTGAGCAGGCATTGCCCCACCCCAATCGTGGATGTTTTCCAAGGGTTTCTTTCCTCCTTCTTCAAGTCCGCCAATCCCACAACCGACGCCATCTCGATCAAAGCAACTTTTCCTTTTTCGGGAAGCCCGAGAAGTTCGGTCACCTCTGCGCTCAGGTTCTCGATATCAAGCAAACCAATTTGAACAAGCCGATTGCGACCAAGCGAATCAAGTACTTCGAAGCTTCGCATTTCGCCCCCTTTGGCCAGTGTGAGGATGGAAACAAAACCTTCACCTCCATCGGTTTGGGGAAGACTGTTAACGGAAACATCCGGGCTATGCTTTTTTACTCTTTCATGAACCAAGGCACACATGTCCTCGGCCGAAAGGGAACCCTTGCATTTGTCAAAGGCGGCAAGTATGTGCATGCCAAATCGATTAACGAATTTCCTTACCGGTGGATTCGTCTACAACCTTGTAATTCTCTACATGGTAAGTCTCGGCCGCCTCGAAAGACAACTGAAGACCGTAGTTTCTCTCCAACCGTTCCAAAAGAGCTGAATCGGGCCCCCTCAATCTCCTCAGAGCACTCGGGTGCAGATATACTTTGAGGGTCAAATCTTCCTTGCCCTCCTCCATCCTGAAACGCCTGACCATATTTGTGACTTTGCGTTGGATCTCGATACTGACTGCCCGAGGTGATTTTACGATTCCCCGACCCGCGCAGTAAGGGCAGGCTTCATAAACACCACTGGAATTGCTTTCGTCATGGCGTTGTCGAGTGATCTGCATAATCCCAAGCTGAGAGATTGGAAGAATGTTGTGCTTGGCTTTGTCGTCGGACATCGCCGATTTCATTTTGTTGAAAACTTTTCTCTGGTCGTTCTTGTTCTTCATGTCGATGAAGTCGATGATGACCAAGCCACCCAAGTTTCGTAAACGCATTTGACGAGCGACTTCCGTGGCCGCTTCCACATTTGCCTGTAGAATGAAGTTTTTACCGTCCTTGCGATCTCCTTTGTGACTCCCTGTGTTGACGTCGATCGAAACGAGAGCTTCCGTTTCCTCCATCACGATTTCACCCCCCGAAGGCAAAAGTACGCATCGCATGAAGGTTTGTTCGATTTGACGCTCCACGTTGAAGCGTTCGAAAATCGGAATCTCCTCGTCAAAAAAGGTAACCTTGGATTTGGACTTGGGGGAGATCCGTTGGATGGTCTCGATCAAATTGTTGTAATCATCCTTTTTGTCGACCTGTACGCGATCAATGTCGTCCGTTAGAAAATCCCTTGCAGTCAGACCAATCAGATCGGGTTCTTCGTAAAGAAAAGCCGGACTCTTTTGAGAATTCATCTTTGCTTCGATCTCATCCCATTTTTGCAAAAGGATGTGCAAATCCCGATCAAAGAACTTTTCTGGTTTTTCTTGGCCCACCGTACGAATGATGATGCCCATGCCTTCGCGCAAGGGAAGGTTGCCGATGATGCGTTTTAACCGAGACCGTTCCGCCTTGTCTTCAATCTTACGCGAAATGCCACATTGCCCCGAATAGGGCATGAGAACAAGAAAACGACCTGGAAGGGAAAGGTTGGTGGTGGTCCGAGGACCTTTGCTTCCAATTTGCGCCTTCGTAATCTGAACTACGATCTCCGAACCGACCGGAAAGGCACGGGGAATGTCCTTTACCGATTTTGCTTCGGTACGCTTTGGGGTTTTACGCTTGTTCTCGCGAACAATCTCGATCGAAGGATCATTGTTGGCTCCGGGAAGCATATCCCAGTAATGCAAAAATGCATTCTTATCCTGCCCTATGTCGACAAAGGCGGCTTTGAGGCCGGCTTCGAGGTTTTGAACTTTCCCCTTGAAGATCGCTCCGACCATTCGATCCTCGTCGAGTCGTTCGACGTCGAATCCTTGAAGAATTCCATTTTCCATCATGGCGACTCTTCTCTCCAGAGCCTCCGTATTGATGATCAGCTCCTTGTAATCCTTGTTTGTTTCACGCCTGAAAAGAGCTTTTAATCTTTCACGTATTGGCCTTTTCTTCGCTCTCTCTTCAGCAGCTTCGCGCAATTCCCTCTTGTCGATGTGAATGGGCTTCGGTTCGAGTGGAGCCAAGGACATGTCTCCGGTCGGAAAATCGGCTTCGGGAGAGGGAGAAGAAGTACGATTTCTTCTACGCTTTGAATAGTGAGGGCGACGCTTGGTGTTTCTGGCCATTTTCCTTGGTAGTGGAGAATCCACGACCCGCAGACGACGACAGAATCAAAGACGCTGATTTGAAACAGCTCATCTGAATTCCATTCTGTGCCGATAAACGCTCTGTACCATTCCCAGCATAACGAAGCAAGTGACTAGGAAAGACCCACCGTAACTTAGAAAAGGCAGGGGCAAACCGGTGATCGGAGTGATTCCGATCGTCATGCCGACGTTGATGAAAACATGCATCATCAGCAAAACGGAAACGCCTACGGCAAGCATGGCTCCGAATCGGTCGGATGCCTTGGCTGCAACCTTCAAGCATCCGAAGATGACGAAAAGGAAGGCGCCTAGTGCAAGCAAGCAACCCAGTAAACCGGATTCCTCAGCCAAAACCGCGAAGATAAAGTCGTTGTGGGCGACTGCCTTGGGTAGATAACCTAACTTTGCCTGCATTCCACCGCCCAAACCCTTGCCGGATATTCCACCAGTGGCAACGGCGATCAGGGCTTGGATGCGATTCCAGTTTGCTCCGACCCCAGTGGGGTCTTCGACTTCCGGGGCAAGAAAGGTCAGTATGCGTTTACGTTGATAGTCTTTGAGTGGTAAGAGAGACGTATCCTCGTAAGCCTCAATGGCTTCGGAGGGACGCGGATTCTCGAGTTTATATTGATAGTAGCGAAATACGTCATATCCGAGCAGCCCAACCATAACCACGAACACAAGGAAAGTGGTCACAAAAAAACGAGTTGGTATGCGGGCGACGTACAAGAGTGAAAATGCAATGGGTGGAAAAACCAAAGTTGATCCTAAGTCGGGTTGCAGGAAAATCAAGAACATTGGTAAACCGAAACAAGCGGAAATTTTCAAAATCCCCTTGAACGAATCACGAAAGTCGCCAATTCGAGATCGAGCCAAAATGCTGGCACCCAGGACCATGGCGGCCCATTTCGCAGCCTCGGATGGTTGAACCTTGAATAAACCAAAGTCAATCCATCGACGGGCGCCGTACATTGCGGAATTGAAAAAAACCATGCAAAGGGCCAGAACTGCCAAAAGGTAAAAGACATGAGCAAACTTCATCCAGAAATGATAATCCAAAATCGAAACCGCCGAATACAAAGAGAATCCAATAATGCACCATAGAATCTGCATTTTCCACAGGTTTCCACCAACGTACGCCTGTGCCGAGTGGATGAAAAGAACGCTCATCGTGCAAAGCACGAGCAAACTGACGGGAGTAAGCCAGTCCCAACGATCCTCCTCCGCCAAATAGGCGTTGGATTCCATTTCGGCAGAAGACAAATCCTTCTTCCTAGCGTTCTCCATCAATCATTCCTCACCCTCCTGAAGGCTATCCAAAAAGGAAACCACCAACTCCTCCCATTCCTCTTCCAAGCTTTCTCGTGCCTTGACCGGTTTACGGGCTCTTCGGTACCAATAAGCGGCATTGCCCAAGTCGCCTTCAATTCGGTGGAGGTATGCATGCACCCAATCTCCCGGTTGCGACCCCGTATCCTGAGCTAAATCGTGAGCCCGATGCCAATCTCCTTTTTTGGCCCACCAGAGAGCCTGCAGGTGGACGGGAAGAGTCTCGGGAGGCTTGCCCTTTTCCTGAAGATCCCTGAGGAATTCGCTAACGTTTTTCATCCATGAAGAGAACTAGGAAAGTTCGTCAAAGGAATCAAGATTGGAGTCTCCTCCAACGCGTGCCAAGGGATACCGAATATTGGAATTTTCTCCTATGCTCGCGGATGACGAAGGGCATTTCTCTTTTTTCCTCAAGTTCGAAATCAGGGCTCAAGATGCGACCTAACTCTTCCTCGGAATCACCCGATCCCAGCCAATTCTTTCTTGGCGTAAATTCTTCCAACCAAGTGAAAGGAGTAGTTAAGAGAAGTTGCCCCCCGGGTTTGACAAGATCAGGCAAACGCTTGAACAAAAGGTTGGGATCCGGTAGACGACAAATCAAATTGGCGGCATGCACCACGTCAAAATAACCGAGGGCCGGATTCAATGAACAGGCATCACCGACCTCGAATTCTACCTTTCTCCTTTGATTCGAAGGGACAACGGCAACGGCTTCCTTGAACAAATCACCTTCCTCTCGAAATTGGTAGGGAAGCTCGCCTTTTTCGACAAGTACATTGGCCGCTTCGATAAAAGAAGCCGAATAGTCGATACCCTTGACTTTCGAGCAGTGACTCGCCAACTCGAAAGTCGACCGTCCCACTGCGCAACCCAAATCCAATGCATGCGTACCCATGCCCAAGGTAGTGGGATCAATTAATTCGGAAACGGTTCTCAAGGGGAAATCTATCCCATTCGAGGGACCGCTTATCCAAGGCATCAAATCTTCTTTTGATCCGTAATGGAAAAGCAGATACTCGCCTAGTAATTGGGAGGATTCGTAAGGATTTTTCACAATAAATTCAAATCAAGCGTTTTAAGTCGATGCGTCTTCGGACAGAGCACGGAAAGTTTCCTGCAGGGACGGGTACAAGGAACGGTAAATCGAGTAGTATTTATCATAGGAAGAACTCTCGTTACTCGGCTCGACGACTTCGGTCTGCTTTATCCATTGGTTGCAGGCATCCTCAACAGAGGCGAAAGCTCCACTTCCGACTGCAGAGAGAACGGCAGCCCCATAGGCGGCCCCTTCCAGCGCATTGACCATTGTACACCTCGAGGTAAAGACGTCCGCCAACATTTGCTTCCAAAGATTGGAACGAGTGCCTCCACCGGAAAGAACGATTTCTTTGGGATTCACCCCTAAATTTCTCATAAGCTCGAGAGAATCGTTCAAGCCGAATGATACGCCCTCAAGCACGGATCGCGTAAGATGTCTTTTTTCGTGGCGAACACTCAAGCCAATGAAGCATCCGCGAGCATGCGGATCGGGATGAGGGGTGCGTTCCCCCGAAAGGTAGGGTAAAAAAATCAGCCCCTCCGAGCCCGGTGCGACGGTTTCAGCGGCTGAAGTCAGGGAATCGTACGCATTGGGTCCGCCGTTATCCTCTAAGTTTTGTTCCTCGGAACCAAGTTGATTTTTGTACCATTGAAAGGAACCGGCTGCCGACAGCATTACTCCCATGAGATGCCATTTACCCGGTACGGCATGACAGAAAGCATGTAACTTTCCTTTTGGTTCGACACGATATTCATCGCTTTGCGCGAAAATCACACCGCTCGTTCCAAGTGTAGCCGAAACCATGCCTTCCCTGACGATTCCGCATCCTACTGCCTGAGCGGCTTGATCACCACCTCCTGCGATGATGGGCGTGCCTACCGCCAAACCGGTTAAGGAGGATGCTTCTTCGGAGATTTTTGCCGTAGCCTCGGTCGATTCGGTAACTTCAGGCATCCATTGAGAGGACCACCCCAAGGCATCGAGCATTTCAGTGGACCACTTGCGGTTCCCCACATCCAAGAGAGACGTGCCGGATGCATCTGAAACATCCGTGAAGAATTCGGAGCTCAACTTGTAGCGAACATAGTCCTTAGGCAAAACGATCTTATCGATCGAGGAGTAGACTTCCGGTTCGTTGTTCTTGACCCAAAGAACCTTGGGTGCCGTAAACCCGGCCAAAACCGGATTGCCCGTAATACGAAGAATTTCACTTTGGCCAACCATCTGTGTTATTTCGTCGCATTCCCGAAAGGATCTCTGGTCATTCCACATGATGCAGGGGCGCAAAACCTTGCCCTTGGAGTCCAAGGCAACCATTCCGTGCATTTGCCCAGTCAAGCCTATGGCTGCTATTTCGCTTGCATTAACTTCCTCAAGCAACGAACGGATAGCTTTGCAGGTGGCTTCCCACCAAACATCAGGGTCTGTTTCGGCCCACAAGGGCTTGGGCGTTTGAAAGGGGTACTCGGGGTTTGCGGAGCCCATGACTTCACCATCTGCCGAAACAAGCAGGGCTTTGACCGAGGAAGTTCCTATATCTAATCCGATGTAGTACATCCTCACAAGCAACTAAAAGGAGAGGGACTTTGCAATGAGAATGCAATTTTTGGAGTACAATGCGAATAGACCGACTCAAGATTTCACCTTGACAGAAGCCATGAATTCGCAATTTTAAGAACCTGTTGACATCGTCAACGCAATCCAATCAATAATATTAAACCAAACAAAAGGAAACAGACGTCATGAAGACCTTTCTGACCATCTTAAGCATCCTTTCGTTGGCCCTCTTCGCCTCTTGCGGCGGTGGCGCGAGCGAAGAAGGAGAAGGTAACAGCACCGAAGAGAATTCTTCGAGCTAAATCCATCTCGTTTAAGGATTTACAAAAGACCGTCCATCAGGACGGTCTTTTTTTTTGGGGGGGAGGGAAGAGCGAGGATGGACCTCTCCAATGTAGGGGATATTTATGCAATGGAAGGCAGCTTATCGAGCAATAGGCAAAGCCGATAAGACAATGATCTGTTGATAAGGAAAAGACGGCCAGGTCGATTGACCGCAATCTAATTTTTCTTTGGTGGGTTCTTGTCTATTTCCTTCTCCATTGCCTTGATTTCATCCATGTCAACAAATTTGC
>JAURNO010000376.1 GCA_030830145.1 Verrucomicrobiota bacterium | reverse complement strand
TCCCCAACAAACTGACGCTTTCACCAAGAGTTTCCGAGAAAGTACCACTTAGCACGAAAAACAAAGCACACAGAAGCAAAAAAAAAGTGAAGGCGGCTTGCCGCCAGCCAATGGGCTTAATGACCGTGGCGTCTTCTTTTTTACCTCGCTTCAGCATGAATGCCTATGCGGGTCGAAGAGTAGGAAAAAGAATGGTATCACGAATGTTCGACGCCTTGGTGAGGAAGATCACCAACCGGTCAATCCCCAATCCCATTCCTCCTGCGGGGGGCATCCCATGCTCGAGGGCGAGTAGGAAATCATCGTCCAATTCTTGCGTTTCCTCTCCGACCTGCTTCATGAAGGCTTCTCTCTGAACAAAAGGATCGTTTTGTTCGGAATAGGCGGGAGCAATTTCCTGCCCGTTGATGCAAAGTTCGAATACGTCGATCGTACTCTCGTCGTCTTCGGTGATCTTGGCGAGGGGACAAAGTTCCCGAGGAATATGAGTGACGAAGGTGGGTTGGATCAGCGTGTGTTCGATGATCTTTTCAAAAACGTCGTTGGTGATCTCGAAGTCTTCCAACTCGGGATCCACTTCGATCCCCAATTCCTTGGTCTTTTCCAGCTTTGCGGACTTGGGTAAATCAAACCAATCGTCCCGCCCCACAGCACCAAGAATCAGGTCCTTGTACTTCGCTTCCTTCCAAGTGCCGGATAGATCAATCGCTTCCCCATCTTCCCGTTCCATTTGCAAAGTTCCCAATGCCCTCTCGGCCACTTGCTGAATGAGGGATTGAGTCAGCTCCATCATGCCACGAAAGTCGGTATATGCCTGATAAGCCTCGAGCATGGTGAATTCGGGGTTGTGCCTACGGGACAAGCCTTCGTTACGAAAGACGCGACCAACTTCGAACACCCGATCAAACCCACCGACCAACAGCCTCTTGAGATGCAACTCAAGAGCAATCCGCAAACTGAAGTCACAATCCAAAGCATTGAAGTGCGTTTCAAAAGGACGGGCTGCTGCCCCACCGGAAACCGCTTGCAGCATTGGGGTCTCGACTTCCAAAAAATCTCTGCTCCAAAAGAACTCACGAATTTCCCTGATGACTCGGCTTCTCGCCCGGAACCGCTCACGGGAGTCATCGTTGACGATCAAATCAAGGTATCGTTGGCGATAGATTTGCTCGTTATCCGTCAGACCATGCCATTTTTCTGGTAATGGACGAAGTGCCTTGGAGACTAGCCTGTACTCTTTGGCTCGAATCGTAATCTCACCCGTCCTCGTTCGGAAAAGAGGGCCTCGAATCCCAACGAAGTCACCAAGATCAAGCTTCTTGAAGGCGGCATACTCGTCATCACCGATTTCATCCTTGCGGACATAGGATTGGATTTTTCCATCCCGGTCGATGATCTTCAGAAATGAAGCCTTGCCCATCAGGCGGAAGGCTACGATTCGCCCGGCAACCGAAACCTCGGGACCTTCCTCCAGGTCTTCGGGCAATAAATCGAGAGCTTCGCGCGAAGTGTGGGACTGGTCCCAATTCGAACGGTAAGGATCATTTCCGGATTCTCGCAAATGATCGAGCTTGCTTTGACGGACCGCAAATTGATCGCTTCCGTCAAGAGAAGAATCCGCGGAGGGGGGTGAGGGCTGTTCTTGGCTCATGAGAAAAGTTAGAAAATGGGGTAAAATCAAAGAAAGACAACGGTAAAGCCTTGCGTTTGCAAAACCAGTCGCTGGATAAACCCTAGGTGTTGGGCAACCGGGCCATGGCTACCCGAAAGCCAAGGTTTCGGTAACGATGGAAGAGGGATTGGGTGTCTCTGGAGGAGGACTTGCATCCGGATGCCTTTTTCATGTAGCTTCCCCCACGACAAATCCGAAACTCGTCCTGTTCGGTATCATCCAAAAGGGTGTTGACGAAGGAATTGCCCACCCATTCCCGGACATTCCCGTACATATCGTAAAGGCCCCAGGAGTTCGGCAATTTGAGTTTGACCGGATGAACGCGCCTTACGCTGTTCACGACATACCATGCATGTTCATGCAATTCGGAAGGATCCTCGCCAAAATAATAGTCGGTGGTCGTGCCAGCCCGGCAGGCATATTCCCATTCGACTTCGGTGGGAAGACGGAATTCATGATTTTCGGGAAGCTTGCCACTTTGCTTACCCAAGACCGTCAAAGCCTTGCAAAACTCAACGGCGTCCAACCAGGAAACTCGGTTCACGGGTAAATTAACGACTTCTCCTGTTCCATCCCTATCGACGTCGCTTGGATTCGAGCCCATGACTTCGGTATATACCTCTTGGGTAACGAGGAGTTGACTGAGCCAAAAGTCGTTGCGCACATGGACGAGACGAACATCAGAAGTATAAGGAACCCGTACGGTTATTTTTCCGGAGGGAATCCAAGAAAGGGCTCCCACGTAGAAATCAAGAAAAGGTGGTTTGTCCTGTTCCGACTTGTTTTCCGGTTCATCCACCATGACACCCACGGCAAAGGGATGGCGGGTCTTTTGGGTGCTTATCGGTTTGGGCTTTTCAGCAGGACGGGGTGCCGGAGGAGGTTTGCCGGGACCGGAATGGGCCGCTTTGTCCGTCTCTTTTGGTTTATCTACGAGAACTTTTGCTTCCGGAATGGTATCGGTCCCATTTAGGCGATTGTACCGATTAACTTGGGCCGCAAAAACCTGCTCCATAATTTTCCACAAGGCTTCTCCTTCGTCCAGAACTTCCTCACTGGTTGACTTGCGATTGAGCAACGGGCGATTTTTGCCTTGGCTGTCGGCTTTGGCCAACACGTTGCGCATTACTTCGATGGCTTTCTTCTGCCAACCGATTTTATAGTAGAAGCAGGACTGATACTGCTGCAAGCAGAGCTTCAAACTGGGCGTAAGAGTAATGTCCTCAAGAAATATAGGCAGCATCGGCTTGTTTTCACTGAGAGCAAATTGGATT
>JAURNO010000024.1 GCA_030830145.1 Verrucomicrobiota bacterium | reverse complement strand
ATCATGTCGTCTCGGGAAAAGTTAAGTCGAAGAAAGCAATGAAATTGGACTCGGCTCAACCCATCAGCGGAGGATTACTCAAACTTACCGTCAAATCGAATGTGCTGCACATTAACCACGCGAAAGTCATCAAAGCCGACATCAAGACCTCCAACGGGATCATACATGTCATCGACGCAGTTTTGGTTCCCAACATACCCAAAAAAACTTCTGCCGTTCATCCTCCGATCTCTGCTTCAGATTCCAAAACCATCGGTCTGGACTCATCAAAATAGTCAATTTTTCAAATTTCTGATTTTTTTTGAATCCAAGACATTAAAAATAACGAATACTCAGTCATACAATTCTCTTATTCATTCTCTTATACCTAACTTAAACAAAATGAAAAAAATAATCGCATCCTTCTCTTCCTTACTCATGCTTGCTTCCGTTCTTTCGGCCGCACCTAAAAAAGACATTGTCGACACTGCTGTCGGTGCCGGGAGCTTTAAGACGCTCGTTGCCGCCGTCAAAGCAGCTGGCCTTGTCGATACGCTCAAGGGGGACGGACCTTTCACGGTTTTTGCTCCTACTGACGAGGCTTTTGGCAAGTTGTCCAAGTGTACGCTCGATTCCCTTCTCAAGCCTGAGAACAAACACAAACTCGCAGCCATTCTGACTTACCACGTCGTACCCGGAAAAGTTAAGGCGAAGAAGGCGGCAAAGCTTGACTCGGCGAAAACCGTAAACGGTGCGGAAATTACCATCAAGCCCTCAGGCAAATCCCTCATGATTAACAACGCCAAGGTCGTCAAAGCCGACATCAAAACCTCAAACGGAATCATACATGTCATCGATACGGTTTTGATCCCTGAAGCCAAAAAGGTCGCCGGCAACACCAACCACATCATCAAGCAAGCCATCCATAAGGGTGTGCCCATGTTCAATTCCGGTCATCATGCTCAGACCGCAGCTTTGTATATGAAAGCTGGTAAGGATGTACTCGGCCAATGCTCCTCCTCAGCTTGCCCGGCATCCGCAAAGACGATCAAGACCGCTCTTCACAAAGCTTCCGCTGAACATTGCCCCACTTCCCAAGCTTGGATCATGAGAAAAGCCTTTGATCACGTGCTTGCCTCCTCCAACTAATTTAGTCTGTTCCGATAGGGTAACGCGGGCTTCCGCAAAGGGAGCCCGCGTTTTTTATAATACATCATTCGTCACTTGATCCTCCTTTCCATGAAACTCTTTGCTCGTTACTTTTTCTTATTCGCCTTTCTTTCGGTTTCCACATCAATCCTCCAAGCGGCCAACCCTGCCGAGGCAAAAACCATTGGCCGCACAGTGAGAGAAATGCCGGAGTTATCAAACTTTCTCCAATTGCTCGAAAAAACTGGCATTGGATCCACTCTTTCCGAGAGCACCAGCTCAAGTTACACCGTATTTGCCCCCACTGACGCTGCTTTTAGAAAGTTGCCCAAGGGGACTGTCGAAACATTGCTTGATCCACGAAACGACGACCGCTTGGAAGAAGTCTTTGGGTTCCATGTGAAGGAGATTTCAGAGGTCCCCATCTTTATCGAGAAATATTCCATCCTCCGGATGACCACCCGTCAGTTTGTTTCAGTGAACTACAAAAAACGAACAATTGGAGAGGCTCGCTTTAACGGAGAAGTCATTCCCTGTTCAAACGGAGTCATTTATTTAATCGACACGGTTCTCACCCCTACGACGGACGCCCTATTTCAACGCCTCCAAAAAGACGGTAGGTTTACGATTTTCACCAAGGCGATCACAGCCAGCCGTCAGGGCAAACTTTTTCAAAACATGCATGGTCTGTACACGACCTTTGCTCCTACGGACGAAGCCTTCAAAAAACTTCCTGCAAAGACCTTGGAATCTTTATTCCTCCCTGAAAACGACGAACGACTCGAAGATATCATCAAGCACCATATCACAGAGCAAGTCTATGCTTACGGAAAATCATCGGGTGACCGCCGTAGCCTTGGCGTCTCCGACGTAACGCCGTTCAGCGCTTTCGGCCAGCAACTCAACTACAAAACCCACGGCAAAAATGCCACCATAGACGGGGCGAAAATCATCGAGACGGATATCCCCTGCGCAAATGGGATCATTCATGTCATTGACGATGTCATTTTACCTGCCGAGAAAAGCTTACTCGAGCTGATCAAGAATCAAAAACGCTTCAGCACTTTGACCCGATTGCTCCAAGAGACTGGTCTTGATCTTCCTTTGGCTTCGTCCAGAACCACCTACACTATTTTTGCACCGGTCAACGAAGCTTGGGAAAAAGAACCTTACAAAACCATAATTAAAAACCACGACACGACCGGTGCAGAGGATCTTTACGGAGTGTTGGCTCGGCATGTGATCGTAGGAAAGCACGTAAGCGAAAACCCCAAGCCTTACAACAAATTAAGAACAATTCACGGAGCTCCGATTTATCTCACGCAGGATGAGGGCAAATCCAAAATTAGCGGCATTCGGATCATCGAATCCGATACGGAAGCCTTCAACGGATTGGTGAATGCAATCGGTTCCGTAATCAAAGACCCCATGGAGCTTCCC
This sequence comes from Verrucomicrobiota bacterium, assembly GCA_030830145.1. Lineage (GTDB taxonomy): Bacteria > Verrucomicrobiota > Verrucomicrobiia > Opitutales > Seribacteraceae > Seribacter. The sequence continues at coordinate 4,731 of JAURNO010000024.1, read as the reverse complement.
GAGAAGGATATTACCACAGTCGACGCCATCCTTTTCGTTCAAAAAACCCTGAAAGAAAGTTCCGATCTTTATAACAAGGGAGACTATGAAGCCAGTTGGCGCAATTACATACGCAGGGGCAATGAATTCCTTACCAAATACTCAAAATTCATCAGTTCTTCACAAAGTAACAAAATAAGAGGCGTAATCTTTGACGATCAGCCCGTTGCCCAACTTGCCGCCGAAGCGTGGAAATCGCGCAATGCTTTCCGCGACCTTTTGCGCGAGCTCGAACAACGCGAGGACCGTATTGTGGATTCATACCTTATGCAACTCCCGGAACGTGCTCGATTCGGTCGATGAACCATGCAAGTAATCCAATCTATTATCGTTGATGCCTTCGGCTTCTTTCGTTTTATTTGTCCATTCTCCTATTCATGCATTTGCGTAACTTCATCCTCTTTTCGAACATCGATTCCTTCCGCTTCGCGCTCGGAATCGTCCCATCCGAGGGTCTCCAAGCCAACAACGAGGATGGATTGCTGCCTCTTGTTGCAAAAGGTGATGGTCAAGCAATGAAAAAATGTATTGATCAGTACGGTCCTCTTGTCTGGAGCATAGTTTGCCGCCGGATAAGCGAGCGCAACGATGCAGAGGAAACATGTCAGGAAATATTCACTGAAGTGTGGCAAAAAGCGGGATCCTACAAGCCAAGCGTGGCTCGCGAATCAACTTTCATCGGATTAATCGCTCGGCGTCGCTCGATAGACTGGCAGCGTAAGCAAAACAGATTACCTCTCTTGACGGATTTGGAAAGTATTCCCGAAGCTTCCGCGGCTACCCCGCTTGCCGGAATCAACCTGGACCGGGAACTTCTGTGGAATGCCCTCGAACAATTACCGAAGAAAACGAGAGAACTTTTTACCCTGCATTTCGTGAAGGGGATGACTCATGAGGAGATCGTCCAGGAAACCGGTTTACCTTTGGGCACCATTAAGACCAAGTTAAGGCGTGGATTGATCGATGCCCGAAAATTCTTGAAAGACTTCACCCCGGAGGAGGCTTCCAAACGATGAGTGCAACAGGAACCTACGACCGTTTCGAAGAACTGGATGCCGGCCGGGTACTTGGCGATTTGTCTATTGATGAAGTCAAGGAGTGGAAAGAACTTGCTCCCAAGCACCAATCTGCAAACTCAGGTGAATTCGATTGGATTGGCGCGGAACTGGAACTTCGGAATTCCGAGCCATGCCCCCTCTCGTCTTCTCTCGTGACCCGGCTCAACGACACCATCCCTGCTTTTACTAACAAGAGCGTATCCAAACCTTCATCCACAAACATCATCTCAATCATTCCCTGGCTTGGTTGGGCTGCGGCCGCATGCCTGCTGGTTTTCTTCAATCTGCCAACTGGAGATGATGTCCAAAATGGTTCAGCTGAATTGGCTCAGGCGAAGGCAGAACTTTCAGATATGGCAAAGACCATTACTGATTTGGAATCTGCCCAACTAGAGTTGGCCAAACTTAATGAAAAATTGAATGGTGAATTAGCAACTGAGTCAGGAAAAACAGATGCTTTGAATACCCAGATCGCAAAATTAACCGAAAAACTTCCTCTGCTGCAAAAATTTGAATCTCTTATCCAGGACGAATCGGATACCCAGAGACTCGAATTTGCATCAGCAAGCGATCCATACAAAGGTCTCAGCGGAGAAGTGATATGGAATGATGAAAAGCAGGAAGGCTATATGTCACTTGAGAACCTTGCGGTAAATGATCCGACCAAGAACCAATACCAACTATGGATTGTGGATCCTGAGCGCGATGAACTACCCGTGGATGGAGGCGTGTTTGACATCACCCAAAAGGATGGCAAATCGATCATACCTATTCGCAATGCTTTGCAAGTCACGAAACCGGCGGCATTCGTGATTACCCTCGAGCAACCAGGTGGGGTCGTTAAGTCGAAGCAGGAAGTCGTAGTGGCCTTGGCAAAATCCTGATTTTTGCCAACCTTCTCAGGTTCGGAAATCTTTGATCCTTTCCACGAATCGCATCGACCAGCGATTCAGTCTGCCTAGGATGGTACTTCATGAATCATTTTACCCGCCTCCTTTTTTACTTCGCTTTGCTGTGGAGCGGACGCGATGATTCACTAGCAGAACCAACACCAACGGAAGATTTGGTCACGCCACAAATGACAAACGAGGCTCCTGCCCCCGGCAAGCGGGTCAGGCAAGTCGCCCCCGAGTTCAAGGGAACTCAAGTGTATCATTCACTCTACCTCCCGACCGATTGGCAAAAGGGAAAAACTTACCCCGTTCTTGTCGAGTACACCGGAAATAAGTTCCCCGCTTGCGGATCAACCGGTGAGGTCAAGGGTGCCAACTTGGGCTATGGCTTAAGCGGGGGAAAGAAATTCATTTGGGTATCCATGCCCTATATTCTAAAAGGAAAAAAAGAGAACGCCGTGACTTGGTGGGGTGACCGTCAAGCCACCATCGATTATTGCAAGGTCAACCTACCCCGCATCTGCAAGGAATTCGGGGGAAATCCGGACAACCTTTTTATCTGTGGATTTTCCCGCGGAGCCATCGCCTGCGGATACATCGGTCTGGCGGATGACGATATCGCCGCCTTTTGGAAGGGAATGATCGCGCATGACCATTTTGACGGGCACAAAAAATGGGGCTACCCTGAAAGTGACCGTGCATCCGCACTCCAGCGCCTAGCCCGCCTCAAAGGGCGCCCTACCCTTGTGTGCGGAAAGGCCAACGATTATCTCAGGGAACATCCCAAGCTCGGCGACTTCACCTTTCTTCCCGTCCCCGTGGAGAAAATCTTCAAAATCCCAGAGGGCCTGGTCATCCATCCCCACACCGACCTATGGGCTCATCGCGACAGCGAAACCCGCAAAAGAGCTCGATCTTGGCTGCAAAAACAAATACATTCCAATAAATGAATATGCCCCGAACAGCCCTTTTTCTATTCCTCGCCATGCTTGCCTTTCCTGCGATCGACCCGCAACTTTTCGCCCAAACCTCCAACCTGAGAGTCAACAACGAGAAACCCGAGAAAGGTGGACAGTCCAAGCGCATCCACCCGCACGGCCTCAAGCTCATCCTCCAGGGGAAAAAGAAGGAGGCCATTGCCTATTTGAACAAGTACAAGGACGACAAGGTCAACCCCGAGCAAACGCAAATGCTCATCGATCTGGCCCTTGACAAACCGAACGCCTGGAAGTTCGATGCCAAGACTTGGCCCTGGGAACGCACCCTGCCCGACACTGCCCTGAAAAAGGACGCTGCGTCGGACAAGTTCACCATCGCATTCGGCGGAGGGGCCGGCTACGTACCTCCGCACGAGCGGATGTGGGACACCATCGGAGCGATCGATCCGCGGGCCCTTCTTCTGCTTGGAGACAATGTCTACATCGACGACCCAAAGACTCCGGAGATGCAGCTTTTTCACTACTACCGCCGCCAGAGCCAGCCCGAATGGTCAAAACTGGCCAAGAAGGTCCCGATTTACGCGATCTGGGACGACCACGACTTCACCACCAACGACGGTTGGGGCGGCCCCGCGATCGAGGAACCCAGTTGGAAGCGGGAGGTATGGGAAATCTTCAAGGACAACTGGGACAACCCCTACTACGGCGGTGGCGAAAAACAACCCGGTTGTTGGTTCGATTTCTGGATCGGTAAGGTGCACTTCGTCCTTATCGACGGGCGCTACTACCGCGAGTCCCCCAAGGGGAAGAACCCATCCATGCTTGGGCCTGCCCAGATGAAGTGGCTCAAAAAGACCCTCAAGGAACCCGCAATTTTCACCATATTCTGCACCAACGTTCCCGTGACACCGAAAGTGAAGCCCGGTTCCAAGGACACTTGGGATGGGTTCGATGGCGAACGCCAAAAGATATTTAATTTTATCGCCAAGGAAAAAATTCCCGGGGTCGTCATCCTGTCCGCCGACCGTCACCGCTCGGACGCCTACAAGATCGATACTGGAATCGAAGGGATGTATCCCCTCTACGAGTGCCAGTCCTCCAGGTTGACCAACCAGCATGTCCACGGATTGATCAAGCACTCCCTATTCGGCTACAACGAAAAGCAGTCCTTCGGTCGGGTCGACTTCGACCTCACGGTCAAGGATCCGACATTCAAGTACACGGTAATAAGCATCGACGGTGAAGCCGTTCATTCCCTCGAGCTCAAGCTAAGCGAGTTACAAGTCAAGTAGGTCCAGCAGGCTTCCCCAAAACTCACCCTACCTTTTGCCTGATTTTAAAACCTCCTTGTTCGGGCAGGTTTGTTTTGATCAGCCGAACAACTCGGTCATCGGGATTCCGCTACTGTCCCCGAAACTTTCCAGGGGGACATCCATTGCATTCCCAATTCGGGCAAACAGGTTAGACAAAGCGTTCTTCTTCTCATCGTAGGTGATGAATTGGCCTGCCTTGTGCCCCATTTGCTTTCCACCGGCCATGATGATCGGGAAATTCGTATTGTCATGAACCCTTGAGGTCGCCGCCCCCTGAAAGATGAGAGTGCGATCAAGCAGACTGCCATCGCCTTCGGGGGTTTCCTTGAGGCGCTTAATGAAGTAAGCCAATTGCTTGGCCACGAATTGATCCCAGATGCCCCAGTCCTTGAAGCCTTCTTTTCCTTTGGCCGCGGAATGGCTTAATTGGTGTAGGTCCTTCGTCAGCCCAATGCGTTTGGACAGATTATTAGTGGGAGCCGTGCCGCCT
>JAURNO010000375.1 GCA_030830145.1 Verrucomicrobiota bacterium | reverse complement strand
TCTTGTAGTAGTCCTGATGGTAATCTTCCGCAGCATAAAATACGGGAGCTTTTACAATCTCTGTAACAACCGGGTCGATAAATTTTTCAGTGAGATTGTTCTTCCAAGCCTCCGCTATTTTTTGTTGTTCCTTGCTCAAATACATAATCGTGGAACGGTATTGAGTGCCTACGTCCGCTCCCTGTCTGTTCAATGTCGTAGGATCATGACACTCGCCGAAGACCGAGAGGATCTTGGCATAACTGATCGTGGTCGGATCATAAACAATCTTAATCACTTCCGCGTGACCGCTCTTACCAGTGCAAATTTCCTTGTATGTCGGGTTTTTTGAGGCTCCACCTGCATATCCGGAAACCACCTCCTTCACACCGTCGAACATTTCGAAGACCGCTTCGGTACACCAAAAGCATCCGCCCCCTATAATTGCTACTTCCTCCCTCTTAGGGACTTCCTTGGATGGCTTCAAATTCTCTTTATTCATTTTCGTAGGGCCTTTCCCAATCTTATTGTTTTCGAGGGATAATTGTTCGTCACCTGTTTTGCATGAACCCAATGCCATCAATCCAAGCAGACAGATTCTTATCAATATATCATTCATTGTCCGTACTCCTTTCCAGTAATCCATTCATGACCACTTTTTAATAGTAATTTATCAGCCGCCAAGGGTCCCCATGTTCCAGCCGAATAGCTTTCCAATCCACGTCGTCCCTGCTCGGCCCAATATTCCAATACGGGACTGAGCAAGCCCCATGAAGTTTCAGCTTCGTCCCCCCTGATAAAAAGGGTTCCGTCACCGTTGAGGGCGTCAAGAATCAGTCTCTCGTAGGCTTCAGGCGTATTCGAGCCAAAAGTAGTTTCATAACCAAAAGCGAGTTTGATGGGTTGAAGTTTTGTTTCCAATCCCGGAGTTTTGGTATTGAGATACAGAGTGATCCCCTCATTGGGTTGAATTCTTATGACCAATAAGTTGGGTGCCACATTGTAACGCTTTCCTTCGCCAAAAAGTATGGCGGGCGGTCTACTAAACTGAACGACGATCTCGCTTGCTTTCATTGCCAACCGCTTTCCGGAACGAATATAAAACGGTACCCCTTTCCATCTCCAATTATCCAAAGACAGGCGTAAAGCAGTATAGGTTTCGGTAAATGAATCCTCAGGAATTCCCTCCTCCTCCAAATAGCCATTAGCCCTTTTGCCCCCCACGAGCCCCTCGGTATAAACGGCTCTTACGACCTCAGGGTCATCTCCCTCCAAAGCAAGAGGTTTCAAGGCCTTCAAGGCCTTTACCTTTTCATCTCTTATGGCCTCTGGGTCAAGGGAGGAGGGGGGTTCCATTGCCGTAAGAGCGAGAAGCTGCATGACGTGATTTTGAATCATGTCTCGCATGGCTCCGCTCTTGTCGTAATAACCTCCTCGAGTTCCAACTCCCAAATCTTCGGATACGGTTATTTGGACACTCGATACGTAATGCCGATTCCATACGGGTTCGAAAATTGCGTTAGCAAACCTCTGTACAAGAAGGCTCTGAACTGTTTCTTTACCCAAATAGTGATCGATCCTAAACACTTGAGACTCTTCGAACCTACGGTTAATCACTTCATTAAGTTCATGGGCACTTTGGAGGTCTCTCCCAAAAGGCTTTTCAATAATTACCTTGGAAGCGGTATTCTGGCCTTGGTGACGCTTGGCCAAACCACTAGCCCCAAGGTTTTCCAAAATTGGCATAAAGACACCGGGAGGAGTGGATACGTAGAAAAGGCATTGGGCGGGCGATCCGATTGCTTTCTCAATGGTGGAAATCTTCTCCTCCAATTTCTCAAAACTGCCCAGATCGTCGTAAGCACCAGCGTGAAAAGAAATATTTGAAGACAAGGCATTCCAGGTTTCTTCCTCTATGGTTCTTCTCGAATAGGAATCCAAAGATTTGACGAGATAATCGCGAAAAGAATCAATGCTCATTTCCGTTCGACCGTATCCGATCAGATGACAGGATTCGGGCAACAATCCGTCCTTGGACAAATTGAAGATGGCGGGTGCCAATTTTCGAGCCGTCAAATCTCCGGAAGCACCGAAGATGACTATGATGGTTGGCGGAGTTTTTACAGTGGCGTCAGGCATGTTTGATGAAGATATGGATGCACATTTTCCGTTACGCGTATATAAATGAAAGAGCTAACCGAAAATGGCAATGTTTTCATGATGGAAAACACGAGCGTCGTTTCCCTTGGCCGTGGGAAGATCAACTTCGATCACGTCAAACCGATGATGGTTTGGTTCATCGCCCGATTCTCTAAGGTAAGCCATGAAGGAGCGTCTGAGCGATTTCATCTTACGGCTTCCAAGGGAATCGAAACCGCACACCAAAGCCTTTTCCGAGCGTGCACGAACTTCCACGAAAACGAGAACCCCATCTTTCCGGCAAACAATATCGATCTCCTGCCTGCGATCGAAGGAACTTCTCCAGTTTACGACGACAATACGATAGCCCTTGCTTTTCAGAAATTTTCGTCCGAGCCATTCTCCATATCGGCCGCACAATTGGGCGTTTGCCCAATCCGGCTTTACTCCGAGTGACCAAAGGAATGCTTCCGTCCTCTTCCAAATGCCGCTTAGGGAGGTCAACGCCATTCGTGTTTTGGATATCTTCCAGCCAATTCCTTTTTAACCTCCACATAAGAACCTTCCCAGAACGCAGGTAAATCCTTCGTAACTTGCGAACTTCGCCCATTTGGCGCGAGAATGTCGACGGTTAGTTTATATTTTCCGTAATTGATGGAAGGGTGGCGGGCAACATCATATAAATCCTGAAGGTAGACTGATATTTGGGCATGATCTGAACTGTAGGTAATTCGATATGGTTTCCGACCGTTGCCAAGATCAATTTCAGGCGGAACGACTCCGTCCAGAACTTTCAATTGGTCTTCCCCAAATGCATTTCTGACAAAGGGATAAACATCTTGGTTGCGGATGGATTTCCAACTTATTTGCCCGGCGCAAATTTCTTCAAAAATCAAAATTTTCGAATCCTCGTCCAAAGGCTCGATTTCATATTCGGGAAAATGAGTGTGCAGAAAATCTACGCGAGCAAGAAAAGCCTCCACTTTCGAATCCCATTTTTTCAGAACAAGATCGCCCGCGTGAATTGCCTTTGCGTAAGCAGATGATACTTCTTTTTCAGAAACCTCGAAGGAATCTTTAAAGGAAAATTTCAACTGTCCCAACTTAGTATATTTTCTACGCACAACTTTACGACAATCGAGATCAAGCAAAACTTCCTCTTCGTCGGATATTTCAGCAGCGAAATATTCCCGAATCATTTCCTCGCAGAGCGAGGAAACGAATTCCATTTCGAGAGAAATATTTCCCTTGGCCATCTTTTCCACAATTCTTAGAGGCAAAACCCATTCGGATGGGCCAACCGCGGAGTGCTTCGGAAGATGTACTCTTCTTCCGTCAAGTGTCTCGTACATCATCGTACCTCTGCTTTTGAGCATGCATATATTCTCGGAATAAGCACTTAGTATTATTTTAAGATATTCATCATCATTGGGGAATTTGAAATCAAATTCACCCAGACCTACACGGCGGCAAGTTTGTATGGCAATTTGCTCGGCTTCCCTGCAACGCACTCCATGGATTCCCGAAGCCATGCAGGCGTCTTTTTCAAATCTCACATGCTTTGCATATTCATAGGCTTTCAAAAAAACAAGAAGATCAGAATCTTCGACAAAGCTTTTACCTTTTGACCATGGTTGGTCGATCGAGTTCGAAGGAGTGACTTTACCTGCCAATGGCGGGCGGTTTTCCAGCATAGCAAAGGTAAGGGCAACCGCCGGCAAACAATCGCACTGCTTTCCCTTTACCAACGATGCCCCCAATCTCGGATGTAAACCAAGAAGGGAAACTTCAGTCCCAAGCTCGGTTATTCGATCATCTTCCTCGCACAAAGCTCCGATTTTCAACAAAGCATTCCGTGCTACCTCCAAAGAAGCCTCGGGGGGGTTCTCGAACCAATTCAAGTCTTTCGGGCAAATATCGATTGCGCGCAGCTTCAAGTACAATTCGGCAAGGTCCATCCTTTGAATTTCGGGGAGCTCAAAAAGATCTCTGCGTTCATGTTCACCAACTGTCCACATTCTCAAACAATAGCCAGGCGCAGTTCTTCCCGCTCGTCCGGCACGTTGTTCAGCCGAGCTTTTGCTTATTGGAGAAGAAAGCAAAACATCTACCTTTCGACTCTGATCATAACTGGCTTTTTTGGCCCTTCCTGTATCTATCACAACCTCAACCCCTTCAATAGTCAGGGAAGTTTCTGCAATATTCGTACTTACAATGACCTTTCTTTTCGGACTGCGGGCCAAAACACGATCCTGTTCAGTTGGGTGCATTTCACCATACAAAGCTCTCACCTCAAGTCCCGAGGACCAAGTCGCCTGCTGTATCTCTCTGACCGTTTTTGAAATTTCAAAAGCACCATCCAGGAAAATAAGTATGTTTCCTCCTTTTTCATGGATAATTTTTCTCAAATGAAGTGAGATCTGCTTCCATATTGGTTCGGTCGAATTCGACATTCGATGCTCAATTTCAACCGGATAGCTTTGAGCTTTTAGTTCAAGCGATTCGCAGTCTCGAAGATAATCCTGCACCGCCGATAAACTTAAAGTGGCTGAGGTAACAATCAGGCGTAGAGAAGGCCTCTGCGAAAACGAAAGTTTTTTTGCCAGAGCGAGAGCTAAATCGATTTGCAGACTGCGCTCATGAAATTCATCGAAAATCACGAGCCCCACCCTCGAAAGAGTAGGGTCAGAGAGAATTTTATTCAGAAAGATTCCATCGGTCAGGTAAATGATCTTTGTTTCATCGGAGCATTTTTTATCGAACCTTACATGATAACCAACTTCCTTGCCAATTTCGCTTCCAAGCAACGCTGAAACCCTTCGAGCAAGCAAGCGCGCGGCAATCCGCCTAGGTTGAATTACCAAAATTTGTCCATCAACCATTTTCTTGTGGAAAAGCAAAATCGGTAGTCCGATTGATTTGCCGGATCCTGTCGGAGACCTAATTGCTAGATGCTTACGGTGCTCCCATGCTTTTTGAATTTCTCCAAATTGCTCGACCAAAGGCAAATCATTTACTCCATCCATCCGTATCAAGATTCGAAGTCTTGGGTTACTTTTCAATCAAAAACAAAGAAGGCCGCAGATGCGGCCTTCTTGTGACTTTCTTAAAAGAAGTCAGTTTATTTTTACTTCGATTGGCTTGTCCGCCTTGCGCTTGGGTAAAACTAGATGCAAAATTCCTTTGTCAAGTTTTGCACGGACCTTACGCTTTTCGCAAGATTCCGGGATTTCCACAACTCTGCAGAATTCTTTTTTTCCGAAAAAAGAATTATTTTCAGAATCTTCAGATGAAGCATTCACCGTTATTTCGGAATTCTTCATGGTAACGGAAACATCTTCCTTTTCGAATCCCGGGAGGAGGAAGTACAGTTCGAAGGACTCGCTGTTTTCGGAAATATTGCAATCGGCGAGTTGAGCCTGTTCTTGTGAGTCAAATCCTTTTGGGCTTCGATTTCTACGCCAATTAGAATCGATCGCATCCAAAAAAGACCCAACGGTTAAGGCAAGAGGAAAACTTTGGTGTGTTTTATTTAATTTCATAGTTTTTGGTTTATAATTAGTAATGTGTAGACTAATTACTGCCATTTTCATGCCGAGTCATAAATTAGTTCTTTCCCTGTTTATCAACAGTTTATGGAATCCCACAAAAAGCTATAGTGCCTTTTTGTCGCAGCCATTAAAGGCGAGGATTGAATGCGAGCAGATTTGTCTCCTTGTCGGGTTTGGGCAACTTTGATTCTAAAACAAAGATTTATAGCTCTCCAATAATCGCTTTGCGGTTTTATCACCTTTTTGGGCGGCAACGCTTAGCCATTCTTTGGCAACGGACGGGGCTCTCTTGGTCCCTTTTCCCGT
>JAURNO010000374.1 GCA_030830145.1 Verrucomicrobiota bacterium | reverse complement strand
CTGGAGGTTCTGGATGGCGAGGTGGAGGTGCAGACCTTGAACCGCATGCCCAAGTTCTTCTGGAACTTTGACGGTCCGTTGCGTGATTGTGCTAATTCGGTCAAGCTCACTCTCGGTGTCCGGGCTTCGAAAGTGAAGGGGCTGGTTGGATCCGGGGCCTTGTCCTTTGATAACCAACCCGAATCGTTTGCCCGGGTGGTTGGCCAGACCGGCAAAATGGTGGGGACGGGTGAAATGTCCTTCTCCACGGGAATCAGCATTGAGGCGCTCTTTGTTTCAAAATGGTCCGGTAAGTTCCTTGATTACGACGAGATTTTCAGGAAGGAGGATGGGAAGCATAGGATCTTGCTTAGTTTTCAGAACGACAAGGATGTGGGGGATTATGATACCCCCGAGGTTTCACAAGGCCCCGTGCTTTCTTTCGGGTTGCACCTTGACGGTTTTGGGTACGAGGAACTGGATATGCCCCTTGATGGCAAGGAGGGAAGACCAGCCCTGAAAGAGCTTGTGGATGGCCAGGTTCACCACGTGGTTGCGAGCTACGATAGCTTTACCGGTAAAAAATCAATCTTTTTGGACGGCAAACTGGTCTTCGGTCATGGCTATCCCTTGGGCACCCTTGTCCTCAGTGGTGGGCCAAGCGAGGCGAGAATAGGGAACCATCAAAAGGTCGAGCCTTTCAACGGGGTAATCGACGAATTGGCCTTGTACCCCTTTGCCTTGAGTGCTGGTGAAATTTCCTTGCATGCCAATCGAGCGATGGACGGCTTGTCTTATTTCGAGGCCCAAGCCAATCGACCCGCCGCCTATGCCCAATGGATCCCGATAAAGTCTTACCCGATGGGCTGGAAACTTGATTTTAACAAACTTACGGGCGAGTTGATCAGTTCCGAATTCCTCCGCTAAATGCGCTTATCATAGAAACCCAATGTTTCTCCATCGCATAACCTTATTTTCAGTCCTCCTCATGATGGGATGTTCCTTCCTTTCGGGGAAAGATTCCTGGTGGTCGCGGAAGCCCTTGGCTGCCCCGGAGGTCCCGGCAGTCAAGGAGTGGGGAAGAAACGAAGTGGATCGTTTCATTTTGCGAAAACTTGAAAAGAACAACCTGAGACCGAGCGAACCGGCTTCTCCACTGGCTTTGGTTCGACGGCTGACCTACGACCTTACCGGACTTCCGCCGACCCCTGATGAGATCGACGAATTTTTATCGCAATACGCCAAAGACCCTGAACCGGCCTACGAGCAACTGGTCGACCGGTTACTTGCTTCCCCTCGATATGGGGAACGTTTCGCCCGTCATTGGTTGGACGTGGCCAAGTACGCCGATACCTGCGGGTACGACAAGGACAAGTTGCGGCCCAATGCCTGGCCCTATCGTGATTACGTCATACGATCCTTCAACGAGGACAAGCCTTATCCCCGGTTCGTGCAGGAACAAGTTGCGGGCGACGCTCTCTTTCCCGGTCGGTCCGATGGTATCCTCGGGCTCGGGTTTCTCGCCGCGGGACCTTGGGATCACATAGGACATTCCGAAGTCCCCGAATCGAAAATCGACGGCAAGGTGGCCCGCAACCTGGACCGTGACGACATGGTCTCCAACGTCTTCAATACCTTTTGCGCCGTGACCATTCAGTGCGCCCGTTGCCACGAGCACAAAGGCGACCCGATCGGGCAGGAGCATTATTACAGCCTGCAGTCGATCTTTGCCGCGGTGGACAAGGCGGACCGGGAGTTCGGGATCTCTCCGGAGAAGGACCGCCAAAAAACCGCTCTGCAGTCCAGAATCAAAACCCTGAGTGAAAAGATTTCCAAAGCGGAGGCTGCCCTCAAGGGCAAGGGTGGGGAGCGCTTGTCCAAACTGGACAAGCAAATTTCGAAAGTACAGAAAGAGGGCGGTCAAGTGATCAAGGGTCAGGAGCACGGGTACCACAGCGCCATCGTCAAGAGTCCCGGGACAAGAAAGTGGGTGCAGGTGGACCTGGGCAATAAGGTTGAGTTGCGCAAGGTCGTCCTTCATGCCTCCCACGACAATCACAACGGCATTGGAGCCGGCTTCGGTTTTCCCGTACGCTTCAAGGTCATCGCCTCCAACCGGGAGGATTTTTCCCGTTCGCAGGTTCTGATCGACCGATCCAAGAAAGATTTCGTCAACCCCGGCCTGCTTCCCGTCGAGTTGTCCGTCCATTCATCCGCCCGGTTTCTCCGAATCGAGGCGACCCGGTTGGCCAAGCGGTCCAACGATTACATCTTTGCCCTCGATGAGCTGCGGGTATTGAACGAAGAGGGACTGAACGTGGCCGAAGGAAAGAAGGTCACGGCGCTGGACAGCATCGAGGCTCCGAACCGTTGGACCAAGGCGAACCTGACCGACGGGAAGTGGGCAAAGAGCATGAGTCCCGCCAAGGACGGAAAGCTCGCGGAGTTGCGTAAGGAGCGCCAATCCTTTGTGGAATCACTGCGTTCCCCTGCGGAAAGGGAATCGATGGCGAAGAGCAGAGAGGAATTGAAAAAAGCGGAGAAAAAACTGTCGGGTCTTCCCAAGGGTAAAATGGTCTACGCCGCTGCCACTCATTTCAAGCCCCGGGGCAACT
>JAURNO010000373.1 GCA_030830145.1 Verrucomicrobiota bacterium | reverse complement strand
TTGCATTCCAGATCCATTGCGTGTTCTTTTGGACGGTTGCAGGGCGGGTAGGGGCGGGTCTTCCTAAGTATACTTTTTCGAGGTAGAGGGATCGTAGAGTAGACAACTCCTTTTGGGATGCCTGCTTTTTGAGGCTGAGGATGTGTTCGGCTTCGACCCCGATCTTGGATACCCTAAGCTGATTTGTACTGGAGGTTGCAGAAATGCGGAAACGACCCAGACTTGCCACGAAGTGTCTTTCAAAAAGTAATTCAAAGGAGAAAGGAGTGTTGGCAGGCAGTGGATCAGCGAGGGGTAGGATTAGATGATTCTCCTGTCCGATAGCAGAACTCCAACCAGATGATCCAACATCATCAAACACCTTATCTGCGCCACTTCCACTAGTTGCAGTAGGTTTTGCGAATTGGCCTTTCGAACCATCTGATGTTTTGAGGTCAACTTCGCTCAGAAAAAACGTGCCCTTTCTGCCCTCGTAGTAGCATCGGCCTGGACCCTGTCCCGGTAGGCGATCATCCGTGAGCACCTCAAGGCGTAAGGCAGTGATTGGTTGGTCGGTGGTGAAGTTAAGATCAAATACATCCCGTTTAGTCACATCCCCTGAGGAGTAGATGGAATCATCATCCATGACTTCGAGCTTGGGGAGATTACTCTTCATGGCAGTTGGGCGGAGTGTTTTCCAAGGAGTTGCTTTTTCTGATTCGGATTTATGCCATTTCGCAAACGCACCTTCAAATTCGGCGTCGTTTTTTTGGAGCTCTGTGATTTTTTGTGCGATCTGTTTTTCTAGATCCGCTTTCACTTTGACTTGTTCGTCGGTGTAGAGAAAGAGATCAGGTTCTTCGACGTTGTCGAGCAGGCTCATCAAGCCGAAGTACTCGTCATGAGTGATGGGGTCGTACTTGTGGGTGTGACACTGAGCGCAACCGGTGGTCAGGCCCATCCAGACCGTGCCGGTGGTGGCGACCCGGTCGACCGCGGCATAGAAACGGAATTCCAAGGGATCGATACCGCCTTCTTCGTTGAGCTGGGTGTTACGGTGAAACCCGGTGGCGGTTTTTTGTTCCTGCGTGGCGTTGGGCAACATATCCCCGGCGAGTTGCTCGATGGTAAACTGGTCGTAGGGCATGTCGTCGTTGAGAGCCCGGATGACCCAGTCGCGATAGGGCCAGATGTTTCTTGGGCGGTCCTTCTCATACCCATTGCTGTCGGCATAGCGGGCGAGGTCGAGCCACTCGCGTCCCCACTTTTCCCCGTAGCGCGGGGAGGCAAGCAACTCGTCGACCAACCGTTCGTAAGCGTCCGGTCGTTTGTCGCCGACGAAGGCATCGGCTTGTTCGGGGGTCGGAGGCAAACCGATCAAGTCGAGATAAAGTCGTCTGACCAGCGAATACCTGTCGGCTTCTTTCGATGGATTTAGGTTGTTCTTGGAAAGATTGTCTGAGATGAAGGCATCGATCGGATTACGGACCCATCCCTTTTTTCCCTCCGGTACTTGGGGAGAGGCAGGGGGTGCGAAGGCCCAGTGCTTCTCGTATTTCGCTCCTTCCTTGATCCATTGATCGAGCAGATCCTTTTCCTTGGCCGTGAGGGTGGCATGAGATTCAGGCGGGGGCATGATCTCCTCCGGATCGTCCGAGCGGATGCGGTAATGAAATTCGCTCTCCTCGATCTTCCCCGGAACGATGACCTCGTTCTTCAAGGCATCCTCACGGACGTCGAGGCGGAGTTTTGCCTTTCTTCCTTCCTCGTCGGGCCCGTGGCAAGCGTAGCACTTGCTTGCCAGCAGAGGTCGAATTTCACGGTTGAAATCAACAGCTTGAGAATGAACCGAGAGAAGTAGGAAGAGAAGAATGGAAGGGAGAGTTTTCATCCGATAATGGTAAATCCATTTTAAAACCTTACGGAATGAATTCGCAAGCGGGGATTCCGGTCCTAGGCAAAAAGAGTAGGGTTGGGTCGGCCGTAAAAACTTCTGCCGGTTGATCAGTCCTCGATGATGCGGCCCCGGTTGATGTTCTCGAGGGCGGAGGCTTTCTTGGGCTTGTAAGGGTACCAGTCGGGAGCTCCGAACCAATCGTACATCACGGCCCGGAACTGCTCGATCTTTTCGGGCGGTTCCTTTTGCCAGCCCATGTCCCCCGTGGCGCTTACCCAGGTGTCGAGGGCGGCCCGCATTTCGGTCAGGGCCTTTTGGTGAGCCGGATGGGTGGAGTCGACCAGGTTGTTCAGCTCGTCGGGATCGGCCTCGGTATCGAAGAGGTATTCACGCCTGAAGTCCGTGAAGAGGGGCATGAGATGGGGGTCGAGCTTTCCTTTCTTGTACAGGTCGCGCATGACTTGTTGGACGGGGAAGCACTTCTCCTTGTAAAAGTTGACGTAGGTTCCGAAGTTGAGCTCGGGCTGATAGTTCCGGATGTAATGGTAGCGCTTGCCGCGGACCGAGCGCAGGCGGAAGGGAACGTCGTCCACGCGGTCCCGGGCGCTGAAGGCGTACCTTCTTTGCGGATCCCGGTTCTTCCCGAGAAAGACACGGCTTTGCATGCCCAATGGGCGGGGTACGCCGGCCAAGGACAGGGTGGTGGCGGTCAGGTCGAGCAGGCTGATGACCTCCTCGTTGACCGTGCCCGGCTTGAATCCTTCCGGCATGGAGAAGTTTTTGGGCCACTTGATGATCATGGGAACATGCAGGCCCGTGTCGTAGACCCAGTGGATGCTCCGGTGATCGACCCGGCCGTTGTCCCCGAACACGATGATGATGGTATCGTCGAGGAGCTTTTCTTTCTCGAGTTCCTTAAGGACGACCCCGACGCGCCGGTCCATGTTGGAGACCGAGTTCAAGTAGCGGGCCCACTCCTCGTTGGACGTCTTGTGCTTGGGAAAGTAGGCCGGTGGGACAACGGATTCCGGCTTGGCATACTGGACGTGCTCCTCTTCGCCCCACCACTTGATGCGTTCCGGCCGGTTGGTCCGGAAATCGTAAATGTCGTACTCCGCTTCCGGGGTGTTCACCTGCAAGAAGAAGGGCTTGCCTTTCTTGATCTTTTCCCAGTCCGTGCTTTCGAAAATTTTGCCCTCGTTCACGAAATTCAGATCGAGCTTGCC
>JAURNO010000372.1 GCA_030830145.1 Verrucomicrobiota bacterium | reverse complement strand
CCAATCGAAACCCGCCCCTCGAACACTGTCCCGAATTCCTCACCCTCCCCTATTTTTTGGCACACGTAATGCAATCCGGAAGGTGTGCCAAGAGAACCCTCGAGACAGGATGGTTTTCTCTTAGAACTTGACATAATATAATCTTTTACGCTTTTCCCATTTATATAATAAATGATTTTTTGGTGGCGAAGCGAAGCAATCAAAACATGATCGGTCGGTTTTAGTCCCAAGGAATTCAAAACTCCCAAATACTCGGAATACAAAATATCTAAGTCCATTGAAAAAATATCGTATAGGAATCGTAGGGGCAACGGGTGCCGTTGGCCAAGAAATTATTCACTTACTCGAAAAAAGAGAATTTCCCATTGCAGAAGCTCGCCTTCTTGCCTCAGCGAGATCGGCAGGAAGAGAAATTCAAGCCTGCGGAAACTTGGAGATTGTTCGGGAGACAACGCCCGAATCGTTCAAAGGGTTGGACATTGCGATCTTCAGCGCCGGTTCGCAAAACTCCATTCAATTTGCCGAGATAGCCCGACGCCAAGGTTGCGTTGTCATCGACAACAGTTCCGCCTTCCGAATGGATGCCGACGTCCCGTTGATCATTCCTGAAATCAATGGAGACGAAGTCGAAAAACACCAAGGCATCATTGCAAATCCGAATTGCTCTACGGCCGTTGCATTGATGGGACTGCATCCCTTGCACAAAAGGTTCGGGCTGAAAAGATTCATTGCTTCCACCTACCAAGCGGTATCAGGGGCAGGCGCCGCAGGTGTTGAGGAATTGGACCAACAAACAAGAACTGCTCTCGGAGTAGAGACATCCGAACCCAAGGGCGATTCGATTTTCCCACACCCCATTGCTTATAACCTGATACCTCACATTGACGACTTCAGGGAAGACGGTTACACCAAGGAAGAATTGAAAATGAGAAATGAGAGCAGAAAAATTCTCAACCTACCCTCTTTGGAAATCTCTTGCACTTGCGTTCGCGTACCTGTGTACAGAGCCCATTCGATTTCCATAAATGCTGAATTCGAATCAACCGTCAACGTTCCTGACGCAAGAGATGCGCTTGAGGGATCTCCCGGGATCGAGCTTTGGGACCTGCCTAACGCCCAAAGGTACCCTATGCCGATCAACTATACGGAGAAGGAGGCTTGTGGAATTGGAAGAATTCGGGTCGACCATGCATTGAAAAACGGCTTGGCTCTTTGGGTTGTCGGCGACCAATTGTGGAAAGGAGCTGCATTGAATGCCTTGCAAATCGCCGAAGTTCTCGTCGAGCGTAAATGCCTTAGGTTCATGTAGCATTATTTTGGCAAAGGAAATGCTATACTTCCTTCATGGATCCAATTATAGCAGGAGGACTCTTATCGGCAGGCAAAAACCTACTGAATGGTATATCCAACCAACTTACCCCCAAAGAGGATAGTACTCAACATGGAGGAATATCCTTCCCCGACGAACTGGGAAAGGCATCCGGTCAAGCATCCTCGAACCCTTTCTCAGACAGCAAGTCCGCCCGAGTAGCTCTCCTTGAAGACCCTCAGGTATCCTCTTTTTTGCAGAGAAATGACAATTCCCAAGTGTACTTGGAGAAAAGAGCGGACGGATCGGTGCAATTCCTTTCGTCCTCGGGAGAAACACTTGTCTTGGCAAAGGAATCAAAATCCTGCAAGCAAGCGCTCAATTACTTTGACCTCTGCCTGGAAGAAAAAAGCAATCTCAGCGAATTTCGCCCCAACGCGGTTCTGTTCGATGCCTAATCCGTTTTTCGGCTAATGATGGAAAGGGACGATTCAAGGACTGATCGTCGCCCTCCTCCGGATTCAAATAGTCCTCTCTCCGACTTCCTGCTGATTGAAAGAATCAATCAGTGCCCCAAGTTGGCCTCTTTGAAGAGCATCAACGAAACCCTGCACGACCTATTGGATTCGGATGATAGCTTTGTTGCGCAAATCGCGGAGGTCATCCGCCTTGACCCATCGCTGACCACCCGCGTACTCGATTTGGTCAATTCTATATTTTTCGGAAGCAAAGACGAAAAAAGGATTTCAGGCGTTGAAGAGGCATCCATATTCCTTGGATTGAATCGCATCAGGGAACTGATCTCCGCCACCCCGATTATCGAGGATATCATGGAACTTGGCAAAGGATCCCAAGCTTTCCCCTGGACTGACTTTTGGAGACACAGTATCGGGTGCGCGATCCTGACCAGAGAGATTCTTTCGCTGACAGATGAAAAGTTCGAAGATGAAACGGATTACGTAGCTGGACTTCTGCACAACCTGGGAAAATTAATTTTAGCTATTACTTTTCCAGAACTTTTCGAAAAAGTATACCAAAAGACTCATCTGGACACGGAAGACTTTCTTGAAGCGGAAAGAACAACAGTGGGTTGGGATCATGCAAAAATCGGAGCCTACTACCTATGGAATCATCATATCTCGGATGAAATAGTGGATGCGATACACTGGCATCACGAACCATTGCGTTCGGAAAACCACCAAAAGCTTTCCGGAGCGGTCCAAGTGGCAGATTTCATTACCTCGGGATTGGGGGTCAAAGGAATAGTCAGGCAATCTTCGCCCACCGAGAAGAGCCACTGCGAATTGGATGGATGGAGAATACTTTTCGAAGGAAAAAGCTCTCAGGAAATGGAAATCATCGAGCATGGCCTCAAAGAAACCGTCGAGAGGATATCACAAACCCTCCACGGTATCCTTTGAGCGCTAAAGAGCTCTACAAGCCTATAACCTCACCCATTGGTCTTCCCGGGCAGCTTTGGCTACTTTCATCGCTCCAATAGCTACAAAAGGCTTAACCTCACGGGAGGAAATACGCACTTCGGGCTCTTCGTAGCCGTCATCAATAAGAAGGCGCTGCAACTCTTGGTCTATATTTCTGATGCGACTACCACCTCCGGTTAACACAATGTTCTGCAACAGAGAAAAGACGGATTGTGGAGAAGCCATCGCAATCACCTTTTTCACGCTTTCAAAAATCTCTTGAAGCAGTTCATTGCAGGCCAATCCAACTTGCTTTCCTATTTCGATTTTGCGGGGCTTTCCGCCGACCGGAACCTTGACCCGCGCGCCTGACTCGCTTTCGCCTGCATAGGAGTAGGACTCCTTGTAATTCCGAATCATGGACAACGGGACATCGACCTCCGGATAAGCTTCGCGGATGGCCTTGTCGAGAATCACGTCCACTTCATTTCCGGCAAAAGGAATGCTCATTAAATCTTCAGGCTTGGGAAAGTATCCTTGCACAATGCAAAAATCGGTTGTGCCTGCCCCGATATCTATAAAAAGGGAATTGCTTACGGGGTCTTGGTAGTTCGGGTCGCCCAATCTCTCCTCATCTCTCATTCCGAGGGCTGCAAGAAAAGGTTCGGGAATGAAAAGTATACCATCAAAGGCTCCCTTGGCCGCCTTCTTCAAGTTTTCTTTGGCCTCGCCATCGGCTACGGCAGGTATGCCAATGACGCAGAGAACTTCCCTTTTTCTCTCAGGATCGATTTTGTCGCGCAAATAAGTAAGAAAGGATCGAGCAGCGTCGATATCGGAAACCACCCCATCACTCAATGGGTTGACCAAACGGAGATGTAATTCGTTTGCAATGGCATCATCCCCGTGAAGCATGGAAGAGTTTCCGGGCAATATGCCGGAAAGGATTCCATCCTCTGGATAACCGACCACGGTCGGCACAAGTTCCCCGGGGATCTCTTCCGATCCCGGTTTGGTCAACTTAGTTACGAAACACGACTGTAACGTGCCCAAGTCCAAACCTACGTACATTTTCCTCTTTTTATCTTCCGTAAGCTCAGAAGAAGCGGGAGAAGGCACGGAAGCCTCCTGATCGAGTTCGTCAATATTTTCAGTCATGTGGATAAAAGAATATTTTTATGCATAATGCACAAAGCCTATCATGTTTTGGCAACGATAACCTGTACTTGGCAAACACATTTTTAGGAATCATCGATACTCAAGACTTCATCAATCATTTCTTCAATTTCATCAAACCTCAAACCAATGCCCGCAGGAGGGTCCAATTCGGCAACCTCGTCTTCGGTATCGGGTTCAGGATCAACCTCCTTTTCGACTTCATCCTCTTCAACTTCGAAAAACTGTCCTTGCTCCTCCCCTGCTACGACTTCCTTCAAAATACTCTCTGGTACGGGTAACGGCGGACGAGCCAAAGATTCTTCAAGTTTTCGAACCACCTCGTTCAGTCGGGCCGATGCGTCCTGCAACTCTTTTTTAACAAGAGAGGCGACACGAGCTTCAAACCTGCCGGCAAACAAGTCAAAGGCCACGGCCAATTCCTCCGCACGGGCCGATTCATCGTCAAAGAGCTCCTTGAGCTTGGCTTTTTTTTCGGAAGCTTCCAAAGAGGTTGACTTAACCCAGGACACGACTAATCCGGGGATTTCGTTTTTAAGCACCTCAATTGCACCTAACTCATCACCAACCAAGCGCTTGACGCACGCCTTGCGGAAGCCCCCCTTGAGGGCATCCAGAGGATTGGAAGAAAGCTGACTCATCTTGTTCTAAATCCGATTACCCGTTTCGGTGAAGGGGCACAACCCTATTCTCCAAGGAATTGAGCTTCAGTCCAGATTCGAGCTTTTTCAGCAAACTCCTCTTTGCACTTGGATTCTACATCCAAACGATCATTCAGGAATGAAAGAAAGTCGGAAGGAAGTGGGGCTACGAAACTCGGACCGTCTTCTACAAAACCAAAGGTTCGCGCATGTAATGCCTGCCTTTTCATACCCAACTCGGCCAACCACTCTTCCCGCCATCCATCACGACAAAACTCAAGGTAATATTGTTCGTTCAAACCGTAAAGTTTTTCGCCCACCAAGGGAAAGCCCATCGACTGCGCATGAACACGAATTTGATGCTTTCGGCCGGTTTTCGTAACAACAGAGCAAAGGGTGTAACCGTTATTTGCAAAGAGTGGAAAAAATTCCGTTTCAGCGCGTTTGGATTTATTCGTATTTCCAATGACCCTCTGCTTGACGAAAACAGGGCTATCCGGATCTTTCCCCAAATAGCCCTTCACTCTCGTCTGTTCACCTAGCTCACCAGTAAGAATAGCCCAATAGCTTCTTTTTACCTTTTTTTGCTCAAGAGACTTCTGCCAAAACCTTCCCGCAGTCTTGTTCTTGGCCAGAAGAATCAAACCACTCGTCTCGCGGTCAAGACGGCCAACGAGATACACTTGATCCAACTCGAAAGACTCCCGAACCGCTCCAACAAGACTCGACCAGGGTCCATTTTTTGATGGATGGCAAACCAACCACCCCGGTTTATTGAATACGAGAATCGATTCGTCCTCGTAGATAAGCCAAGACCTTAGATCAGAAGGCTCAACCAAAGGAGCGATATCTCTTTGAGCCGAAGCAGGAAGAGGAGCAAAAGAAGACTCACTAGATGGATTCACGAAAAAAAAGTAGAAACAAAATTGGTAATGCCAAGCTGACTGTGCTTTGTTGATTTGTGAAAGATGCTTGAAAGCACTACAATGAAACTAACACAAATATAAACGCATATGAAGAATAACTTGATTATCTCCGGTCTACATCTCGATCTCACCGACGCTCTGAAAAACATCGTCCACGACAAGATGGAAAAAATCTTCAAACACGAGGAGAAAATCATTAGAGCGCGAGTTGAACTTGACCAAGATTCCCGTTCATCAACTCATAAAAATCAATTTACCGCCAAAGGTCACCTTGAACTGAAAGGCTCGACCATTACCATTTCAACTTCCAGCGACAACCTGTACAAATCGATCGATGATCTCATGGAAAAATTAGACCGAGGGCTCCGTCGAAAAGCCCGGCTTAAAAGGGTAAAAAGAAAACAAATATCCCTTCAAGATCTTCCGAACGCCGCTTAACGAATTTACCCCACATTTCTACCCCAAAAGGCCCCTCGCTCAGCGGAGGGCCTTTTTTTTTTGTTTACTCAGATAGCCGGCGTCAAGGAATCGATCGTTTTTTTCAATATCGTTGCGACCGAAGCCATTTTTCCGGAACCTTCATACCCACATGCAAGTTCACCCTCAACAGGTTCGATTACCTGAACTCCCAATTCACCTAATTTCGCCAAATTCGCTTGGGTCGTGGGGTGATGGTACATTTTTCCGTTCATCGCAGGAACCATCATAACCTTCCCTTCGGTGGCGAGATAAATCGAGGAAAGAACATCCGGGGCGCAACCATTGGCGAAGTTACCGATCT
>JAURNO010000371.1 GCA_030830145.1 Verrucomicrobiota bacterium | reverse complement strand
TCCTTGGCACTGGAGCCAACGGGGTCAATCGCCACCGCGAAGTTATCGATGCATTCAATCGATCGGATGAACGGTGCCAAGTGCTAGCCCTTTGCGGCAATAACGAAGGAATCTTAGCCGAGCTCAATCGCATGAAAGAACGCTCAAAGATTCCTTTCGTTGCTCTACCTGAGTTGTCGGCCCGGGAAATGGCACTTGTTTTAAGAAACGCGGATTGTTTGTTTGCTCGTCCTGGTGCGGGCATGACGACCGAAGCAATCGCCTGCGGGACGCCTCTGATTTTCGATCTTTCGAGAGGGATGATGCCGCAGGAATCGAATAACCTGAACTTTTGGAAAAAAAGAGCCTCGAGCCTTGTTACCACGTGCCGCCCCTCGCGATTGCCTGAATTGGTCACTAAGCCGATCCCAAATATTCAAGTGAAAATGGGAAATGAACCTAAAAAACTCCTTGATGCCCTGGAGGGATTAGTTCGAGGATGACGGAATTTCCGCAAGAGCGCATCGTTCCATGGGCCGCCGCCCGTTCCATTTTTGGGGCAACTGCGGTTATGGGTGAATTGGACGGAATGACTCAAAAGCTCGAACCTGTGCTATTGTCCGGTGATCGGATTTCCATCGGAAAAAACGGACTCGTTTTCAAGCAGGATTCTCTCCTTCGAGCAATTAAAAGTGGATTTTCCATGCCCGAGCTTTTTCCCATGCTGATGAATCCATTTTCGGCGATCAAGGCAATCATTACCCTCAAAAGGATTTCCCGCTTTTACGATCCAAACCTTAACTTGAGGGAAAGCTTACCCGTCATTTTGCGGGCTGGTTTGGAAACCGTTACGGTTTATCTGAACCATCACTCTAGGTTTAATGATATGTTTTCCGACTTCTCCGATGAGCTAATCACTTTTAATCTTGCTGGTTCCGAACCGATTGGTTGGTTGAGAAGAAGCACCGAAGGACTTTTTACGGCAGGTTCCGAATCTGCTGTGGGCAACCCGTCCGTCGAACTTACGTTCTTAAACAAAGAGATTGCATTCGAAGGCTTGTTGCGGGGAATTGATCAGCTCGGAGCTACGGCTTCGGGAGAAATGATGATTCAAGGTCGCCTTCCGCTTATGGACAAAATAGGATATGTTTCTAGGATTGCCCAAAAAGAAGTTCCCCAACCAAGACTATGAATAACCTCACCCAATCGGATGAACTCTTCGAGCGCGCCAGAGTCGTCGTTCCCGGAGGCATTTATGGGCATGTTTCGCCTGCTGCCGGTTTGCCAAGGCATTTTCCTCATTTTTGCGACCGGGCCCAAGGTTGTGGATTCGTAGATGTCGATGGAAACGAATGGATCGACTTTATGTGCGGATTCGGAGCTATCCTTCATGGCTACAATCATCCTGAGATCGAAGAATCAGTGGCACTACAAAGAGAAAAAGGATCCGTATTTAATCAGCCTAGTCCAGTTATGGTCGAGTTGGCTGAGAGGCTTGTTTCATCGATTGATTTTGCCGATTGGGCAGTTTTTGCAAAGAACGGATCCGATCTTACCACTTGGGCCATACGTGTCGCACGGGAAAGCACGGGCAGTCCTTTGGTGATCAAAGCCAAGGGTGCCTATCACGGTGTGGATTCTTGGTGTGATCCCGGTCACGGCGGTCGAATTCCCGAAGACCGAGCCTCCATACTCGAATTCGAATGGAACGATTTGGAAGCCCTTTCGGTGATCATGTCCCAAAACGAAGGTGACATCGCAGCCCTCATTCTCACTCCTTACCACCATGCCGCCTTTGCTCCATCCGAGTTGCCCGACCCTGGTTTTTGGGCGGAAGTCGAGAAGCTTTGTCAACGCTATGGAATTCTTTTGGTTTTAGATGACGTGAGGTGCGGCGGACGATTGCACGGAGGAGGCTCTCACCGTTACTTTGGTTTTACGCCTGATTTGGCGGTTTACTCCAAGGCCCTTGGGAATGGTTACGCTATATCCGCTTGCGTAGGCAAGGAATCATACCGCAAAGCATCCATGGAGGTTTTTCTTACGGGCAGTTGCTGGAACGATGCCGTTGCCATGACCGCGGCTCTTAAGTCTCTAGAGCTGTCCGAACGTGAAGGCGTGGCCGAGAAGGTTCTTGCAAAAGGCAAAGAGTTAACCGAAGGACTTGAGCGAGTCGCAGAAAAATTTGAGAAAAATCTTAAAATGACTGGTCCTCCTTCAATGCCATACCCTTGGATTGAAGGAGATGAGAACCTATTCGAAATTCAAAAATTTTGTCAGTTTTGTGCGGAGGAGGGTATTTATTTTCATCCTCACCACAATTGGTTCCTAGGTAATGCCCATGATTCAGAATCCATCGAAAAAGCGATTCATGTTGCCGGCCGTGCTTTCGAGCGAATGAGCGAGGAGGAGAGGACTAGTTGAACTTTCCGGTGAGGAAGCGTATCAAGAAGTCTTCCTCCGGGTTACATTCTAAAATCGCGTCTTCCAACCTCCATATCAACTTTTCGAGTTGATCCAAGACATTCTTGAGTCTGTCGTCATCGATCTGCATCTGGGATGTGATTTTAGGTAAAATGGTGAAGGCGAAATCACCAAGGAGGCTTGCCATGTCACGATTCGAAAAGAGAGTGTTGAGGTAATCGCTCCTTTCTTGTCGACTCGCTTCCTTACTTGGAAAACTGTTCCATGTTTGATCGCAACGATTTGCCAAGTGCATGAGGATTTGGGTCATACCTTTGCCCCGGACAGCTCTCTTCTTGCTCAACAAGTCTTCCTTTGAAGACTTGAAAGAAGTTAGATTTTCCGAAATCGCGCTCCTGACTTCCTCTATGTCCTTGGGGTGAACAACCGTGGCTCCTTCCAATTGTGCACCACGGTCATTCAAATTCAGAACCAATCTTCGACCGGATATTTCCCTCGTAAACTTAGAAGTTTCCTCCCAATCCGAGAGAAAAGGCGTGGCCACGGTCGGATCGAAGTTTCCGGGTACTTTGTGAAAATGACCTGTGTGGATTTGTATATGAGAACGCCCTGTGTTATTGGCATATCGCTCCTCTCCTGTTCCGCCTCCAGCAAGGTCCATTCCAACCAAAGCAATGACTGACGGACCAAGGAAATCTGCGAAGAGCAAGGCAGTCAGTCCAGCGTTGCTGACTACTTGTAACTTTGTCTTTGCAATGCCTTTTGCCGCCAACCAGTCTTCGGTCAAAACACGGCCCGATAGAAATCTAGCATTGCTTGTCCATTTACCTCGCCAACTGCCGTGCGATTGACTGGAAAGAATTGCGATTCCCGGAGCATAGTCTTCATCGCTGCAAGAACCGTACTGCTTTCCCGCATCGATGCTGACTACGAAATCCGGATCGATACTCTCCTGTCGAAGAGCCTTCAGAGAACTGTCCGTGGCAATAACCACGGGTTTGGGGAAGCCTTTTTTCATCAAAGGGAGCGTGTGATCCAGAGAGGGGCCCGCTCCGACTACCACGGCGAGTGAACCATTCGCCAGGTCTCTCCATTCTTCGGGGACCCGTCCTTGCAAATATCCAGAAAGGTTTTCGAAAACCTGGAACTGTCTTTGGTAACCGACTTCATCGCGTGTCTTTCTAGACCTGAAGGTCGAGTCGACCTCACTGATCACCATCTCGAGAATAGTCGCATAAAGTTTTTGAAAAGTGGTTGCGGTGCTCTTACTCGCCTTGACCACCGGCTGTTTCTCGTACTCGGTCCTCAATATATGCCTGATAGCTTCGATAATGGAGTCGCTAGAATCCGTGCAACGGGAAATGATCAGGCCCGAGTACTTCTCAGTGCGTGTGGGTTCTGTTTCAGTCGGAGCAATCCAAAGAACGCCTTTGGGGTAATTTTTGCATTCCTCTTTGATAGTTTTTTCCGGTATTGACCCAAGCAAAATTGCGGTGGAGGCATCGGGTACCGGAGTTTTGGATAACCAAATATTGCTCACGTTTTTGCCTTACTCGGAATACCGAATTGGATATCCTCGCTGTAGAGGATCGTCATCATTATCTTTCGAATCGACTCCATTGAATAAAATTGGTTTAATGAATCGTTAAATATGCTTAATGACAAATCGATATTGATCACGGGCGGAACCGGATCCTTCGGACAAAAGTTCGTCAAAACCGTTTTGCAGAGGTATCGCCCTCGACGTTTGATCGTATACTCTAGGGACGAATGGAAGCAATCCGAGATGCAGTCCGACCCAGACTTGAAGGACTCTGCTTTGCGTTTCTGTCTTGGAGATGTCCGGGACCAGGATCGTCTTTTTCTCGCCATGCGGGGAGTCGATTATGTGATTCATGCGGCCGCCCTCAAGCAGGTTCCTGCGGCCGAGTATAACCCTCACGAATTTATCAAGACCAATGTCAATGGAGCAACCAATGTCGTGGAGGCAGCCATTCGTGCGGGGGTGGAGAAAGTTGTAGCCCTCAGCACCGACAAAGCGGTCAATCCCGTCAATCTATATGGGGCGACCAAGCTCTGTTCCGATAAAGTTTTTATTGCAGCCAACAGTTATGCCGGGGGAGGGGGGACCACCTACTCCGTCGTCCGTTATGGAAACGTCGTGGGAAGCCGAGGGAGTGTCGTTCCTTTGTTCGCCAAGCAGAGGGATACGGGTAAGTTGACCATAACAAACCCTGAGATGACGCGCTTTCTGATCACGCTTGATCAAGGAGTCGAATTCGTTTTGCAAAGCTTGGAGAACATGGTCGGCGGCGAATTGTTCGTGCCCAAGATACCCGCCTGCTCGGTCGCCGACATGGCTCATGTATTGGCCCCTGGTTGCGAATGGGATACCATTGGTCTCCGACCTGGAGAAAAAGTTCACGAAGTGCTGATACCTGCGGACGAGTCGAGAAACGTCCTTGAATTCGACAACCATTACGTCATTCAGCCGATCCAGTCCTTTTGGGGAAATAAGATAGGGATTCTTGGAGGAGTATCTGCCTCCGATGGCTTCGTATACGCAAGTAATTGCAACTGTGAAACCCTGAGCGAAGAAGAACTCAAAGTCCTGCTTGAGGATTTTCTCCCCTCTTCATCCGATTGAGTAATCGGGAACCTTGTCTTTCCCTGTGGACCTGCTCGCCCAGCTTCGCGATTCCAAGCAACCGCCAATCGTCGTGGCCGAACTTTCAGGCAACCACGGAGGGGACTTAGACAAAGCAATCGAGCTCATTGATCGGGCTGCCGAATCCGGCGCCGATGCGATCAAGCTTCAAACCTACAAACCCGAGACCATCACCGTAGAAGGCCGGGACGACCGCTTTCTTCTCAAGGAAGGCCTTTGGGCAGGGAGATACCTGAGCGAGCTTTACGCCGAAGCCATGACCCCTTGGGAATGGCATGTACCACTCGCCGCACGGTCCGCCAGGCACGGACTCCCCTTATTCAGCTCACCCTTTGACGAAAGCGCCGTCGATTTTTTGGAGGAAAGTATATCTCCACCCCTTTACAAGGTGGCCTCCTTCGAGCTCAACCACTTTCCCATGCTCCGTAAAATCGCCTGTACAGGCAAGCCGGTTCTGGCCAGCGTAGGTGTTTCGACCGGTCAAGAAATCGAACAGGCGTTGCAGGAGCTCCGTGACCACGGTTGTCCCGAAATCGTCCTCCTTCACTGCGTGAGCGAATACCCCGCCAAGCCCGAAGACTTTCACCTCCATGAAATGCCCCGCTTGGGCAAAACCCATGACACGCTCATTGGACTCTCCGATCATTCGTTAGGCCACGCCGTAGCCATCGCGGCAACCGTTCTTGGTGCTCGGGTCATCGAGAAGCACTTTGCCCTCGATCGCGAGGAAGACTCGATTGACGGAGCCTTCTCCATGCTACCTCTCGAATTCGCGGAAATGACCGAGGCCATACGGGTGTCTCATGCCTCCGTCGAACCATCCCCAGTCCCTGCGGAAAACACCGACTCCCCCGTGAAGGGAAGTTTCTTCAAACGTTCCATCCTTGTTGCCGAAACCATCGCCCGAGGTGAAACCCTGACTGCGGAAAACTTGCGCGTTGCCCGCCCCGGGGACGGCATGTGCCCGAGTCGGTGGGAACAGATACTCGGACAATGTGCCTCTCGCGACCTTCCCGTCGGGCATCCACTTAGCGAAGAAGACCTCGCAAACTAAGTCGGTTTGTCTATTACCGGGGACCAAATTTTGATTTACGGGCGATATGGCGCTATGTTCAAAATGTGAGCCGTTCGATGAAGAACCTAGAGAAAATCCCCATACCCAAGTTCAAGGGAAGCCCCGAAGAGCGCTTGCGCAAAGCTTGCGTTTGGGTATCCGTGAGATGTCCCGGCAGGATGCTGACCCTCGAGCAAATTGGATCGATCATGGGTGTTTCGCGCGAACGGGTTCGTCAAATCGAAGCCCACGCCCTGCGCAAACTCCGGCACCCCTCCCGCATGAACGTACTAGGGGAGTTGCGCGACTAAGATCGACTGTCGAATCCTCGCAATTTCTCTTTGCCAGAGCCCCCCTTTCCCGCTTAAAGAAAAAGAGTGCCTCCCAACACAGACTCCCTCAGTATCTTTGACTCCCTCCTTCTGCTCAACTCGATCAGTGGCCTTGGGCCCGTCACCTATCGTCATTTGCTTGACGAATTTGGGGGCGATCCCCGCTTGATTCTGCAGGCCCGCAACCGTGAATTGCGAGCTGTCCGTGGGGTAGGGGACAAAATAATCGACTCCCTGACAGCCCGAGGACACGAAACTTGGCTTGCCAAAGAAAAAGAAAAGCTCGAAAAAAGACAGGCCTCCTTTTTGGGAGCTGATTCGTATCCGCCCCACCTCAACGAAATTTACGACCCGCCGATCGGGCTTTACCTCGCGGGCAGATTGCCCGAAGGGCCCTACGTATCAATCGTCGGTACCAGGAATCCCACCCGTTACGGCCTGCGGTTCGCCCGGGAACTCGCCCAACAACTTGCCGAAATCGGATTTTGCATCGTAAGTGGGATGGCCCGCGGAATCGATACCGCCGCCCACGAAGGTGCTCTCGACGCGCAAGGCAAGACCCTCGCCTTTCTCGGGAGCGGGATA
>JAURNO010000370.1 GCA_030830145.1 Verrucomicrobiota bacterium | reverse complement strand
GATCGTTTGGTCCAACTGACTAACCAAGTCTTCGATTCGCATTGCGGAAGCACCGCATTCGTAGGCACAGTTACGGATGAGTCCGTCATTGGTTGCGACCACGATCCGCTCGGGAGATTTGGATGCCATCAGCATCCGTTCAATCACCCCGTCGGCTCCTTGGGAGGACGAGGAATGGATCACGGTGTAGTTTTTCATGTTCGCATGCTTGGAAAGGCTTGAGCGGCCACCTCTACCATCAAAGACTACGGTAAGAACACAATGGTCTCCTGTGGCGAGAGGTTCGAGTAAACGCAACAGGCTGTCCCGGGCTAGGTTACGGTCCATTTCCAGTTCTCTGGCTAAAGAGGGAATTGCGTGCATCGCATTGTTCCCGTCAACTATCAGATGTTCTTGCATTTTCCGTAGATTCAATAAAGGAGTTTTACTTAATTATCCAAGATTCTCCTTCAACCGCAATTTTTTAGTATATTTATC
This sequence comes from Verrucomicrobiota bacterium, assembly GCA_030830145.1. Taxonomy (GTDB): domain Bacteria; phylum Verrucomicrobiota; class Verrucomicrobiia; order Opitutales; family Seribacteraceae; genus Seribacter. The sequence goes on along the minus strand of JAURNO010000370.1, from coordinate 2,986 downwards.
AGTTATGAGTTTAGCATTTTTATTTCCCGGTCAGGGTTCCCAGTCGGTCGGCATGGGAGCAGATCTTTTCGAGCGCTTTCCCGACTTATTGAAGGAAGCAGACCAGTTGCTTGGGTATTCTATCCGTTCTCTTTGCCTCGAAGATCCCGATGCCAAGCTTGGTCGAACTGAGTATACCCAACCGGCACTCTATTTGGTTAGCTATCTTCAAGCTTTATCTCTGATCGAAGATGGTTCGACACCCACTTTGTCGGCTGGTCATTCCGTTGGTGAGTTCGCAGCCCTCGCTTGCGCTGGTTCAATCGGTTTTGCAGATGGCTTGCAAATGGTAGCCAAAAGAGGAGAGATCATGTCCAAGATCAAAGGTGGCGGAATGGCGGCAGTGATCGGTTTGGACGCCGACGCCATTCGCCAGACCCTTTCTGCTATCCCTTCTCCGGATATTGATTTGGCCAACTTTAATTCGCCTGGGCAAATCGTGGTTTCCGGTCCGGCTGGCCAAATTGAAGAAATCCTCTCCCCCCTTAAAGAAGCAGGAGCCAAACTCGTGGTTCCCCTCAAGGTAAGCGGAGCTTTTCATTCCCGCATGATGGAGGCCCCGGCCCTCCAATTCAAGGAGTTCTTGGAAAGCTTTTCCTTCTCATCCCCTCGGATACCCGTTTACTCAAATGTTGAAGCCCAACCCTATGCTGATGCTGAAACCATCCCGTCCTTGCTTGTTCGTCAAATGCACAGTCCCGTTCGGTGGAGCGAAACGATCATCCAAATGAGGGAATCGGGGGCAGAGGAATTTCTGGAATGCGGGCCTGGAAAAGTTCTAACCAAGCTTTTGCGGCAAATTCCATAAATTCGGAGTGCTTTCCACCCTTGGTCAACAGCCCTTTTTCGCCAGTGCCTTATTAATCAAGCGATTCCGTTTGCCTGTACCTGATGTGAAGAATTTCGTATTTGCGTGAATTGTAAGCAAAATAATAAAAAACTTTTATTTCATAAGAAACTGATTGTCAGGCAATTAAGTTTATTTGAGTAAAAAAATCGTTGTTTTTATGCAACAAATTCAATTCAAATGCTAATACCCTTTGAACCTGTTTCAGCCAAATAGTTAATTCCCTTCATAACCTTGCCGTTTTATGCCCGTTCATCGGGCGGGGGTTTCTTTGGCTTTTTTTAGACGCGCCTGTCCGCGTTACAACTTCCTTTTACGAATCAAATACTTCTCGATCGAGGAGTGACAATCAAGCAAGAATACTATGAAGAAGCACACGCTGTTTTCAACCCTTCTCACCACCGTCCTTGGTTTTGCCTCGAGCTTGCAAGCGGCAAACAGTTGGACGCCGGCTGAGCTCACGACCGAACTTTGGTTCGACGCGGCCGATTCGGCCACGGTGGTGCACTCCTCCAACTCGGTTAGCCAATGGAACGACAAGTCTGGCAACAACAGGCACGCCACCCAAACGACGGCAGGGGATCGCCCCACCCTCCAAGCCGGAGTCTTGAACAGCAAAGCAGTTCTTCGATTCGACGGTTCGAACGACAAACTTTGGTATCCGGGGGGATTCGTACCCGGTGATGCGGTCGTCGTTTTCAAGCGTTCGAACAAAAACCAACCCGTCGTTGAGCTTGGTGCAGGAGGCAACCGGGGGTTGGTCGGCGAAGGCTATCCCACTTTGAACACCCACAACAATTATTCCACCGATGGTTATGCTCTCGAGGCAAACAAGCCTGACAGTTCGGTCGGTTCGGATTATTATATTGTAATAGGGTGGGGCAAGAGATGGTCCGGTAACTCGCCTACCACAATTACCGAAAACGGAATCGGTCACGGTCGACCCGGTTATGCCCCACTTAATGGGGATATCGCAGAATTCGTCGTTTTTAGTGCTGCTCTCACAACCGCGGACCGAGAGCGCGTGGTCGGTTATTTGGCTCACAAGTGGGGGTTGACGGCCAAACTGCCTAGTACCCATCCCTACAAATCGAACGCTCCTCTCGCCAGTACCAAACCGACATTCTTCGGAAGAATCGGTACCTCCAGTTCATCGACCCCCATGCGCGTCGAGTTTACCAACGGAGGATCCCTGATCGATGTCGCTTCCCTCAGTGCATCCTCCTTCAGCGTTCCCGGTGGTGCGGTTTCCGGCATCACCAAAGTCGCCGACGGCAACTACACTTTCACCCTTACCCCCACCACGCCCGGTACCAACGTTACTGTCTCCATGGCAAGCGGAGTCAAGGATTCGGAGAACAATAATTTGCTAGGAGGTTCCTTTACCGTCAGATTCGGGGTGGGCGGCCTCTACAGGCCCGACGTATTGACCGGGTATTGGAATTTCGACGAAGGGTCAGGTAACAAAGCTCAAAATTCGGGCACGGCCGGTCCAATAAAAGTAGGAACTCTCAACAGTGGCGCTACTTTCAACACTTCGGACAAAAAATTCGGAGCGTCCTCCCTGCGCCTGTCGGATTCCAACGGGAATTCACGCGTTCTCGTTACCGATCCCCTCGACTTGGGTGGAACCTTGTATGCTGCAACCTTCACCATCTCCACTTGGTTTAAAGAAGTTTTTCCGACTGGATCATGGCGTACCTTGTCCCGAGGTTCAAGTCGCCATCACCATGTCATTATTCAAAATAATGGCAATAGGGTCGGAGTCTTCGCCAACGATAATGGAAATTTCCGCCCCACCCCGTCTTTTGAACTGACTCCCGCCTCTACTTCCGGCGCTTGGCACCACTTGGTTGCCGTCAGCACCGGTGGTGTAACGCATTTTTATTACGACTCCGTTTACATGGGGTCGGCCGACCGAGATACTGCGAACAACATCTATTCGATCGGTGGTAGCAACGGCGGCGGTCAGCGTTTTTCCAAATTCCTCGACGATTTCCGGGTCTATTCGATTGCCATGGACCAAGCCGATGTAGAAATTCTTTACAACGGAGGCAATGGGGATATTGGCCCCGAAACAAGTTTGGTCTCCGCACCCGT
>JAURNO010000369.1 GCA_030830145.1 Verrucomicrobiota bacterium | reverse complement strand
CGAGGAGGTTGTCCCCAAACACTGGGCGATCAAGGAATCCGTTTTTCCCTTCAATCGTTTCCCGGGTGCGCCCATAGTTCTGACACCCGAAATGAGAAGCACGGGTGAGGTCATGGGGCAGGATGAAGATTTCGGGATTGCTTATGCAAAGACTCAAATGGCGGCCAAACCTTCTCTACCTCTGGAAGGGAATGTCTTTCTGAGCGTAAAGGATTCGGATAAGCCCCAGGCCCTCGAAGTCGCTCAGGGATTGTCCGAGCTTGGCTTTTCTTTCTATTCGACCGAAGGGACCGCCAAGTTCCTCAACGAAAACGGAATTCCCGCCGAAAGTGTTCTCCGTATTAGCGAAGGGCGGCCAAACGTTGCGGACTTGATCAAGAACGAGAAAGTTCATCTTGTCATCAACACCCCCCTGGGCTTGATTCCGAGAAGAGACGAAAATGGTATTCGAAGCGAGGCGGTACTGCACGGAGTTCCCGTAATTACGACTCTCGGTTCGGCTTTCGCGGCATTGAGCGGTATACGCTCATTGAAGAAAAAGACTTTCTCCGTCAAACCTCTGCAGGCTTACTCCAGTAAGTAACTGCCTGCATGACATGAACCGTTCGGTAATCGCTTTGCTTTATGGCCCTGACCAGCCGGGCCTTGTTGCTAAAGTTGCGGGTTGGATTCACGAACGGGGTGGAAACGTTCTTCATGCAGACCAGCACCTCGATCGGCAGGAAAACGTCTTTTTTCAACGAGTGGAGTGGGCACCTGCCTCAAACCAGACCCCTCAGACGGAATCGGATCTTTTTCAGGCGATGGCGTCCGATGAACTTGGGATGAGCGTCCGCATGGCCTTGAGCGACGACCGACCAAAGGTGGCCATTATGGTTTCGACTGCGGATCATTGCTTTCATGATCTTGTTTTGCGAGTCCGGGCAGGGGAATGGGATGCCGAGTTTGCCGGTGTTCTATCCAATCACGACTCTCTGCGCGATTTATCTGATTCGTACGGCCTTCCGTTTCGGAGTTATTGCGTTACTAAGGAGGCTAAGACCGAAGCAGAAGTTGCTCAACTTGAATGGTTGCGCGAAGAGAAAGTTGAGTTGCTCATTCTTGCCCGCTATATGCAAGTGCTTAGTAAGGAGTTTCTGGAGCAAGTAGGCTGTCCGGTTATCAATATTCATCATTCTTTTCTTCCTTCTTTTGCTGGGGCAAAGCCCTATCATCAAGCCTACACGAGAGGGGTGAAGCTTATTGGGGCAACAGCCCATTACGTAACCGAAGACCTTGATGAGGGGCCGATCATTGGGCAGGATGTCGCCCGCGTCAGTCATCGAAACGGTCCAAAGGACCTTATTGAAAAGGGGCGGGACTTGGAAAAGATGGTCCTTTCCGCTGCCGTTCGGAGGCACTTGCAAAACCGCGTGCTGGTCTATCAAAATAAGACGGTTGTCTTTGATTGATTGTCGAACCTTGCTCTCACTTTTAGCTTAGCAACCTCGCTTTGCGATTGCCCCAGAAAACGTTAAACCCTTCATCGAATCTTTTCATCGCATGTTGTTTTGCGGTAAAGTCGGGTGTTTAAAGTAGACCTAGTACGGACAATTCTTTGGCAAGTTGTTTTCGCATGCCTAAGAGTTGCCGTTGACTTTCTAGCAAAAATCAAGACCATATTCTCTTCTTTATTATTTGCCCTATGGCTACCAACGAAAACAACACTGACCCCCAAAGCGAATCCGACTCCAATGAGGATTCTCCCAACTCCTCGCCCGCAGAGCAGGATCAAGCACCTGGCCTGACGGCGGATGAAGCCGTAGAGCGGGCTTACAAAGAGACGGATGCTTGGGATAAAAACAAGACTGGTCTATTTGCTGTATTCGGGATCATTGCGTTGGCCGTCGCTGGCTATACTTACTTGGAAAAGCAAGATGAATCCGAGTCCTCGGAGCGTAGCTCCTCGTTTCTCCGGGCAAGCCTCGAACAGGAGGGAGCCGAAGACCGATTCTTGTCTTTTGCCAATGACCACGAGGATAAGTTAGGTGGAGTGGCAAGCTACCGTGCAGCCGTCATTCAGTATCGTGCCCAAAAATACTCGGAGGCCGCTAGTAATTTTGAACAAGCTGCCAAGGCGTTGATCGAGGATCCTCTTCTGGGGCGTGCGTTGATCGGGCAGGCAGTATCCCTTCTCAAAACCGCCCAAGCCGATAATCAAGGGTATGACCTTCTTGGCAAGGTTGCATCAAATGAATCACTTCTTCCTGCCGACCGCTCCGAAGCTCATTTTCTCCTTGGTGTTCATGCGTTGTCCCAAGGCGATGAAGAGGCATTTGATTCGCAATTGAATATATTGGCTGGCGATATGAATGCGAGTTACTTCCATTCCCGATTGGCTGAGTTGTCAAAAACCAAAAAACTCTTCGCATCTGCTCAATCTCTTGCAGACCTGAATTTGGACAAAGGCAAAGCTTTTCTCTCTCGGAACAAAGAACGCCCAGATGTGGTAACACTCGAAAGCGGTTTGCAGTACGAAGTTCTCACCAAGGGCGTTGGCTCAAGCCCGCTTGCAGACGATGAAGTGGAGGTTCATTATCATGGAACTTTACTTGACGGACAAGTTTTCGATTCTTCGATTCAAAGAGAAGAACCTGCCACATTCAATGTGTCGGGGGTCATCAAGGGCTGGACCGAGGCTTTGCAACTGATGAAAGTTGGTGCAAAGTGGAAGGTTTTCATTCCATCCGATCTTGCATACCAAGAGGCAGGAAACAACTCGATCGGACCGAACGAGACTCTTGTTTTTGAAGTCGAACTGCTGGGTATCTCACCAAGACCTTCACCACCGGAAGCTTTTGATTTAAATTTAACGGATTCGAATACCTCATCTGCGGATACCCCTTTGATTATTCCGCAAAAGCTGGTTGACCTTTCGCCGGTTGACAAAAATACGACCGCTCCTTCAGTTCCTGTTCAGACAGAGGACGGGAACGGTTCTGACTAAGTTTCTTTTTTTCTCATGTCTTGGCTTCGGTTTGGTTTAATTGGACTTACCGCCTTTGCTTCAAGCAACTTATTGATCGCAGAATCTTCGGGAGGGGAGGTTTCAACTGTTTTAGGCAACGGGGTGCCCGGTTTCACCGGAGACGGCGGCTTGGCAACCGAGGCAAGGATACGAGGTCCATTCGGGGTCATTATGGGTCCTGATGCTTGCCTGTATGTTTGCGATACCTACAATCATTGCATTCGTAAGATTTCCGCGGATGGCATCGTAAGTACTGTGGCAGGAATCGGTGGGCAGAAGGGGTATTCTGGCGATGGAGGGCAGGCTGTCGACGCCTTATTGAACGAGCCTTACGAAGTGCGGTTCGATCAAAAAGGAGATCTTTATTTTGTGGAGATGATGAACCACTTGATTCGAAAAGTGAATAGGAAGACGGGGGTGATTTCGACTCTCGCAGGATCAGGTAAAAAGGGGTTCGGCGGAGATGGAACCAATGCTTCGCAGGCAACTTTCAACCGTCCGCACAGCATTCAATTCGGACCTCAAGGCGATCTCTTCGTGTGTGACATAGGAAACCGAAGCATCAGAAGGATTT
>JAURNO010000368.1 GCA_030830145.1 Verrucomicrobiota bacterium | reverse complement strand
CAAGGGAAATTGCGGACTTTTGGAAAAGGTTTATGGTTGGTTCTATCTTTCAATCAATTTGGGGGCTTTTGCATCAACTCTCCTGACCCCGTGGTTACTAGACCATTATGGTCCCGGCGTAGCGTTCGGGGTTCCCGGGTTACTCATGCTTGTTGCGACGCTTGCTTTTTGGGCGGGACGAAATGAATTCGCTCACGTGCCTGCAAGGGGAATGGAATTTATTCGCGAGACTTTCTCTGCCTTGGGGCTCAAGACGATCGGGAAGTTGATGGTCATCTACGTCATGGTCGCGATGTTTTGGGCTTTGTTTGACCAAACCGCATCCAAGTGGGTTTTTCAGGCTGAACAAATGGATCGTCATTTCATGGGCGTCGAATGGCTTTCATCTCAAATTCAGGCAGTAAACCCGGCCTTGATCCTTATCCTGATACCTCTACTTTCCTGGTTTGGTTATCCTGCCATCAATCGCTTTTTTCCCCTTACTCCCTTACGCAAGATCGGAATGGGGTTTTTCATCGTCGTGCCCTCTTTCCTTATTCCGGCCTGGATAGAGTACAGAATCGGGTTGGGAGAAACTCCGGGGATTGTTTGGCAGTTGCTTGCTTATGTGTTGCTTACCCTCGCCGAAGTGATGATTTCGGTAACTTGCCTCGAGTTCTCATATACTCAAGCACCCCGTACCATGAAGTCTTTGGTTTTCGGACTTTTCATGGCTTCAATCGCCTTGGGCAATTTGTTTACCAGTTTGGTAAACGTATTCATTCTAAACGAAGATGGATCAAGCAAACTCGATGGTCCGGATTACTATTTGTTTTTTGCCGGCGCCATGTTTGTGACCGCTTTGATTTTCGTGCCGGTTTCCATGGCTTACCGAGAGAAAACCTATTTGCACGAGTGATTCGAACCGCTTAACTGATTTTCAGTTCTTTTACGAAAGAACACCCTTCGAGTTTTTGAATCCTTTGCAGAATCTGTTTTTTGTCGAATCCGAGTTCCTGCTTGATCGGTCCACTGGCTGTTTTGATGAAAAGGGTACCGGTGCTTTCGGTCAGGCGTTCGGGGGCGCACTTTCCTGCGAACTTTCGCCCGACTATTTTTTCCCAATTTTCCGTTAGTGCCTCCTCGGGTGACTTTTCTTGGTCGATGCCCCAATTTGCCCATGCCTTTTCCACCACTTGTTTCATGGAGAGAGGGTGAGATTGTTTGGCCGGATCTTCAGGCACGGGAAGCTCGAGGAAATCTGCGATCAGGGCACGTTCTTTCCAATTCGATTTTCTCAATGGGAAACTGGGTTATTTAATGGATTTTGAAAGAAAGGACTTCATTTGAAGAGGTATTGGCGCTAAGAACCTTGCCTTGAACAACAAACTTACGTCTAAATTCCGTATTTTCAATGATTATCAAACCTAGAATCAAAGGCTTCGTCTGTATTACCTCTCATCCACTGGGTTGCCTTGCAAACCTGAAGGACCAAGTCGCCATCGCATCAAGCTCGAAGATCGAGCATGCCTCTAAACCGAAAAGGGTTCTCATCATCGGGTCCTCCACTGGTTACGGATTGGCTTCGAGAGTAACGGCTGCTTTTTCTGCAGGAGCCGATACTATGGGCGTGTATTTCGAAAGACCTCCTAAAGGTGAAAAAACGGCGAGCGCCGGGTATTACAATTCCGCTGCCTTTTGCAAGCTTGCGACCGAGGCCGGTCTCTCCGCAGTCGACGTGAACGGAGATGCTTTCTCGACCGAATGCAAAGAGGAGGTCGTTAAAAAAGCCAAGGAGACCGGGGGGGCTTTTGATCTTGTTGTCTACAGTTTGGCTTCTCCCCGCCGAACCGATCCTTCCGATGGAAAGTCTTATCGAGCCTGCCTGAAACCGATCGGTGCAATTTACAAGAACAAGACCCTCGATACGGATAGGAAAGAGGTCAAGGAGGTAACGATTGATCCAGCCAGTGAACAGGAGGTGGCCGATACCCAAAAGGTAATGGGAGGTGAAGATTGGGAGGCGTGGACTGATCTTTTGCTCGCCGAGGGACTGATGGCTCCGGGTTGCCTGAATCTTGCCTATTCCTACATCGGACCCGAGGTAACTTGGCCCATTTACAGAAACGGTACCATAGGCAAGGCAAAGGAGCATTTAGAAAACTCGGCTTCGGCGATCACCGAGAAAATGAATCTCGCAGGTTGTGGAAATGCCTATGTTTCCGTGAACAAGGCAGTCGTGACGCAGGCTAGTTCAGCTATTCCAGTCGTGCCTCTTTACGTCTCCATGCTTTTTAAAATCATGGAGGAGTTAGGGACGCACGAAGGTTGTATCGAGCAAACCTGCCGGCTATTCAAAGATCGTTTGTATAGCGAGAAGGAGGAAGTCCCTGTTGATGAGAAAAACAGAATTCGTCTCGATGACTGGGAAATGGAACCGGAGGTGCAGAGGAGAATTGTCGAGCTTTGGCCCCGGGTTTGCACTGAAAATCTTTTCGAACTGACCAGTTTTGCCAAGTATCAGGAGGAGTTCTTAACCCTCTTTGGGTTTGGGCATTCCTCCGTTGATTACGAGGCCGAAGTGGATCAGCTCAATCCGTTCTAAGATTTTTCAATCCAGTGGAGGATTGGTGATTCTTTGGAATCGTTGCCGGTAATGGTCTCGCTTTTCCATCCTCGTTCTTCGATCAGCTTGCGGACACTTTGTTCTTCGGTTCTACCACCCGGATGTCCGACATAGCATAATACGCTGATCATACCTTGTTCTTGTAACCAATCATAGGCATGACGGAGAGCCTTTAGGGTAGTAATGGTATTGGTCTTTATCGATTTGTCACCTTTGGGGAGATACCCCAGGTTGAAAGTTACTGCCCGGATTCTACCCTTTGAGTTTGCCGGTAAAACAGCGTCTATTTGCGAGTGACAGGATTGGTAGGTGCTTAGGTAGTTTTCCAACCCGTGCCGTTCAAGCAAACTTTGGGTTATGCGGAGGGCATCGCGTTGAAGGTCCATCGCGTGAACCATCCCTTCGGTTGCAACTTGGCGAGCGAGAAAAAGGGTGTCAAAACCATTTCCTGCCGTTGCGTCGAGACAGAGGTCGCCCGGTCCGATTTCTTGTTTCAATCGGCGATGGACTTCTTCAACGAGAGAGAGTTTCATTTTTTTCGAACCGCTTCAAGTCGGCTTCCATGGGGAGTGGGGTTTCATTGATCATGAAATTCATCATGTGTTTTGCGTAAAACGGAATGGTCGTGGCGCCTCGTGATCCAAAACCATTGAAAAGGAACATCTTTTCGTTCTTGCGGTGTCTCCCCAGGATCGGAGAACGATCTCTAGTGCTTGGTCGTATCCCACTGCGGTGATCGATGATTCGAGGAGTGATCTTGTTGAGAAGAGGCAAATTCTCCAAAATTTGTTGTTTCCCTTCTACGGTGGGACCAGACTCGAGGTCGTCATGTTTCCAAGTTGATCCGGCGAGGCATCTGTCCTTGTTTTCCGGTACGACCCAGGTTCCATTGCTTGCCGCATGGGAAAGGCAGTTTTCCATGAGCAGGATTTCTCCTTGGGCGGGGGCGAAGGGCAAATGTCCGAACCATGGGTTCTGTTGGACTAGATATCCTTCGCAAAAAACAATCTTCTTGGCTTCGTTCCAATCCTTTTGATCAAAGCTTCCGTCCAACCAAGACGTCGCGGCCCTGAGTATTTGTTCGGATTGCTCGAGGAATCGGTTGAAATTCAATCTGTACGCCAGTTGGATGCCTGCTCCCAATGGGGCTTCGATTCCGATTTTTTCACATTCTTTCTCGGTTTGGACCGATTGGGCATACCTTCGGAAAGCGAAGTTTTGGGACTTTTCAAGCCATAGCTTTCGCTGATTTGCAGAAACGAATATTCGATGAAGGTGGAATTTCTCGTAGAGGGAACATCCGGTTTCCTTTTCGATCGAGCGAAAGAAGTTTTCGCTTTCCGTCAGGCAATTCTCGATGTGAAGCGGAAAGTTGAATTTCGGGCCGATCAACGGGTTGATCAAGCCTGCCGCAACCCTGCTTGCGGAGTGGCGAGAACGGATGTCAAGAACCATGACCCGGTAACCACGCTTCATTAACGTACGGGCCAATACGGAACCTGCCAATCCATGTCCCACGATGAGAAAGTCGATCATGTCCGAGAATCAATTTCCGATCCGGTTTCGAGTTGCGAGCAAATTCTTTCCATGGCACCATATTTTCAATGAAACAAGGCTCTTTCATTACCTACCTTGCGTTGCTCCTTTTTTTGCTGAGCGTGTTGGTTTGGTATCGTTGGCCTTTTTTCTCATCGGAACCCTCTCCTGAAAAGGCAAGAGAGCCCATCGGTCCTGCTGAAAAAGAATGGGCGGAGGGAAAGTCCAATGATTCGCCGGTTTCCCTCCCTCGACGAACTTTCGAAGAACTTGATTCCTTTACAACACTAAGGGATGAACTGCTTTTGCAAAGCCTTTCGGAATCAAAGGTTCTCAAGGATTTGACTCTCGGGTTTACTGATGCTCGACGGATGGAGCGATTTCGGTTGGAGGCCGAACGCAACGGCATTCGTATTCTTGGTGAGATTAGAGGTCTTTCCACACTAAGGGTTCAAGTAAAGGATCTCGCGAGAGCTTCACGCTTGATGGATGAGTGGAAGGACGAGATCTCTACGCATTACAATTACAGGATCAAGCAACCCGAGTTGCCTCGGGCTCAGGTTCTGGAAGGAGAGAAAGAGTTTGGCGGCCAAGCTAACGATTGGCTTGGGTTGCCGGTTGATCGCAAGGACTGGGGGAGAGGGATCAAGGTGGCGGTGATCGATTCGGGAGTGGATGCTTCTCATCCTTCCCTCAGAGGTGCGGAAGTCACCGAGCTTTCTCTTGTCAAAGGAAGTCTGGCATCTTCTGGGCACGGGACTGCCGTGGCTTCCATCATTGTCGGAGATTCGGAAAACCAGAAGGGCATTGCCCCGGCAGCTTCCATTCTTTCGGTGAGAGTACTCAATCAGGATGGTGAGGGAGATTCCTTTACCGTTGCCCGTGGTATCGTTGAGGCTGTGGATCAGGGAGCGAAAGTCATAAATATGAGCCTTGGAGGAGATTCTTCGAGTTCGGTGCTCGAGCAAGCGGTTCGTTACGCTCAGTCCAACGGAGCGACTATAGTTGCGGCAGTTGGAAACGAGGGGAGGGAGGGAGTGGCTTATCCAGCCCGCTACGATGGCGTAGTTGGGGTGACTTCCCTTGATGCAAATGGTCGAGCCTCGGGTTTTGCCAATTATGGCAATGGGGTGGACGTGGGAGCACCGGGGGTGGGAGTTTATTCGGCTTGGTCGGAGGAGCAAACCGTTTCCTTTAGTGGGACTTCCACCGCTTCTGCTTTCGTTGCCGGTGTGTTGGCGGCCGAATTGTCAAAGAATCCCGGTATTCCTAAAGAGCAAACCGTTGAACTCCTCTACGAATATGCCAACGAATCGGAAAAACCGGGATTCGATCAATATACCGGGCACGGAGCATTGAACGTCGCAAGGATCGATAATCGTTTTGATCCTTATGTGGCGGATGCGGCCATTGTCGGCTACTATTTCGACCCAGTCGATTTCGGCAAACCTGAAGTCCCTTTCCTCGTTAGCGTTCAGAATCAGGGAACTTTATGGATCAAGAACGTCGAGTTGGAAGTCGATTACATGGGCCAGTCTCGTAAGTTCACCATCAGCAATCTGGATCCTGGTGAAGTCAAGAGCGAGCAGTTGCTTTTAAATGGAGGCAAGGGGAGAGAGGGAGTGCGAATCGAGTCGCGCTTGCGTTTGCAGGAAAGGGATGATCTAAACCCAGAGAATAACGAGAGGGCTAGCACGATCACGCTTCCCTCCGAATGAGGGCTCAGGCGGCGTCTCTTTTAGTCGATTGAATCGGAGTGATCTTGGCTTTTCCCTTTCCTTTGACGACTCCAGCATTGATTACGACCTTGACCGGTTCTTCGATGGAAGGAAGGTCATACATGACCTCAAGCATAATGCTTTCCATGATGGATCGGAGGGCTCGGGCCCCGGTTTTCATTTCCAAAGCTCGTTCGGCAATCGTCAGAATCGCGTCTCGAGTGAAATGAAGATTCGCGCCTTCCATCAAAAATAACTTGCGATACTGCTTGAGCAGCGAATTCTTCGTATCTTTGAGAATACTGACTAATTCCTCACGGGTGAGTTCCTCAAGTAAAGAAACAATCGGAAGTCGCCCGATGAATTCGGGGATGAGGCCATACTTAACCAAGTCTTCGGGCCGTACTTCGGCGAGTAATTCGCTTGCTTCCTTAGGGGCTTCAGCCGAGTAGCCCAACATCCGGTTTCCGGTCCGTTGCTCCACGATTTGATCTAAGTCCACAAAGGCTCCTCCGCAAATGAATAAAATATTGGAGGTGTCGAGTTGGATATATTCCTGGTTCGGGTGTTTGCGGCCTCCTTGAGGTGGGACATTGCAAATCGTCCCCTCCAAAATTTTCAAGAGAGCTTGCTGCACGCCTTCTCCCGAGACGTCTCTGGTGATCGATACGTTTTCAGTCTTGCGACCAATCTTGTCGATTTCATCAACGTAGATGATTCCACACTGAGCTTTCTCCACATTTTGATCCGCAGACTGGAGAAGTCTTAGGACGATGTTTTCGACATCGTCCCCAACGTAACCGGCCTCAGTAAGCGTGGTTGCATCGGCTATGGCGAAAGGAACATCAAGCATACGAGCCAAGGTTCGGGCCAAATAAGTTTTTCCGCTCCCGGTGGGTCCAATGAGAAGGACATTGCTTTTCTCGATTTCGACGTCTTTGAGGTCATTTGCGAGAAATTGGTCGGCATGGTCATCGTTGACTCCAATCCCCAATTCCGATGCGAGCCTTTTGTAATGGTTGTGTACGGCTACGGAGAGCACTTTTTTGGCGTGATCCTGACCAATTACGTGCTGGTCGAGAAAGGCTTTGATTACGGCAGGCTTTTGAAGGTTGAAAATAGGTTTTTCGTCGGGATCTTTTTGGGGCGTCTTTTTTTCACCTAATTCGCGATCGATGATGGTTTTGCAAACGCGGACGCAGGAATCACAGATGAAAACACCGGCAGGGCCAGCGATCATCTTTTTCACTTCCCCTTGTGGTTTCCCACAAAAGGAACAGAAGTTGATCTTTGTCGCCTTTGCCATCGGTAAATTCGTTCAGTCCTTCGGTTTTTGAGTCATCACCTCATCAACCAAGCCGTACTCCTTTGCCTCTTCGGCGGACATGTAGTAGTCTCGGTCCGAATCTTTTTCAAGTTGCTCAATGGTTTTCCCACTGTGCTTGGAAAGAATTTCGTTGATGGTTTGTCTCCAACGGAGGATTTCTTTGGCTGCAATCGAAATATCCGAGGTCTGTCCGCCCGCTCCCCCGCTCGGTTGGTGGATCATGACGCGACTGTTTGGCAGGGCAAAGCGCTTGCCCGGTGTGCCGGCGGCCAAAAGAACGGTGCTCATGCTGGCAGCCATTCCAATGCAATAGGTCACGACATCGCATTGCAAAAAGTTCAGGGTGTCGTAAATGGCCATTCCGTCCGAAACGCTTCCTCCAGGAGAATTAATGTAGACATGAATCTCCTTTTTAGGATCCTCCATTTGGAGGAAAAGGAGCTGTGCTATGATGGAATTTGCAACATAATCGTCGATCGGCGTACCGATGAAGACGATCCGGTCGCGCAGCAAGCGACTGTAGATGTCCCAAGCCCGCTCTTGGCGGCCTTCTCGTTCATATACGTAGGGAAGTGGTAGGTAAGCGCCCATATTTTGAAGTAATTTCTAGGTGTAAATAAAGTTAATACTATTTGTCTTCTTCGACGTCGTTGATCTTTTCTTTGCCTTTCGAGACGACGAGTTCGAGTGTCTTGTCATGGAGGATGTCTTGACGAAGCCTGTTGATACGGGCACGGTCCTGTGAAAGTTCTTTAACATAGGTTTGGGGGTCAACTCTCATCATCATTGCTTCCCTGGTCGCTGCTTGAGCCAAGTCCTCGTTGGT